>NZ_JAMAYF010000148.1:0-437 GCF_023712445.1 Curtobacterium sp. P97
TGCTGGTGGTGACCGACCCCGGTGACGCGGTCGAGGTGACGCCGGGGTTCGTCGTGGCGGCCGACGGCTCGGTCGCCCGCCCGTTCCTGCCGGTGCTCACCCAGGACGGCGTCGCGACGGCGCGGTTGACCGGCACCTCCGGCCCGCCCGCCCTGCAGTACCGGGTGGTGCGCGACGGCGTCGTGCTGACCACGGAGTCGCCGACGAACTTCGTGTCCGGCACCGGCGCCCCGCCGTCGGGGCCGCAGCCGGGCGCTGCGCGGTCGGGCCCGGGCCCGGTGGACCCCACGGCCTTCGGCGCGGCGGTCGACGAGGCGGTCGTCGACACCGGGCTGGACCCCGCCGACCTCCCGGTGACGGTGCTGGGTGCCGGGGTCTTCCCGGCCCCCGGCGGGCTCGACGCTGCGGCGGTCACCGTGGCCGTCACGATGCCCAGC
>NZ_JAMAYF010000149.1:0-437 GCF_023712445.1 Curtobacterium sp. P97
TCGCTGCCAAGCTGGGTCTGGACGAGGGCCAGATCGAGTTCGTCGAGACCGTGTCGGCCAACCGCGAGTCGTTCATCCAGAACGGCCAGGTCGACCTGGTCATCGCGACCTACACGATCAACGACGCCCGCAAGGCCAAGGTCGACTTCGCCGGCCCGTACTACGAGGCCGGGCAGGACATCATGGTCGCCGCCGGCAACCCCGGCGGCATCGAGGGCCCCGAGGACCTCGCCGGCAAGAACGTGTGCTCGGTGGAGGGCTCGACCCCGGCGCAGAACATCCGGGACAACTACCCCGAGGCCACGCTGACCCTCTTCGACGTGTACTCCAAGTGCGCCGATGCGCTGACCAACGGACAGGTCGACGCGGTCACCACCGACAACGTCATCCTCACCGGCCTGGTGGCGGGCAACCCCGAGGGCTTCGAGCTCGTCGGC
>NZ_JAMAYF010000150.1:0-437 GCF_023712445.1 Curtobacterium sp. P97
TATCACGCGAGGACTGGGTGGGCAGGATGCTGTAGCGGGACAGAAACGGGGTATAAAATGGCGATGGTTAAAGCAAGTTTGACGTTATTTGGTGGTGACACGCTGGTGGTGCGGTGCTCAGAGCGCTGCCATATTCATCTGATGAGCGCGAAGGTCCCGGGCGACAGTCATGCGGATATTCTGAGCGTGCAGGATCGGGACAGCGCCTATCTGACGGTGCCCTACAGCGGCACCTGGAACGTGCTTATCGACAGTCACAGCCAGTCGCTGGAGCACTCCATCAGCTACGTGCCGGCCTGACCGTCACTGCCAGAACACACGCCCGGTCATGCCGGGCGTGAGATTCATGACAAACCTCATGCAATCATTGTACTTGCAGATTGCACCAGAAAAATAACAAGGAAAATCAATTTATTGATTTTCGGCTGATAACCACC
>NZ_JAMAYF010000151.1:0-437 GCF_023712445.1 Curtobacterium sp. P97
GTGCGGAACGGCGGCTCGTCCCCCCACCACCCTGCCACGACTCGTCGGTCCACGGCCCACGGTGCGGGGAGAACTTGTTCGCGCCCATGATCTCGGCGCCGATGCCGCGGGCGTAGTCGCGGGTGAAGAGGTCGTCGACACCGCGGGTGTCCTCACCGGTCGACGGCCCGGGGAACGACGCGGTCGAGAACGCCCACGCCATCAGCTCGCCGGGGTTCGCCGTCCCGAAGGGGCGTTCGAGGCTCTGCCCCTCGCCGGAGCCGTAGCCGTCGCTGGACACCGTGAAGTTCTGCACCCGGAGCACGGCACCATCCAACCCGTGAACCAGCCCTTCCGCACCGTCCTGCTGCCCGGCCGGCACCACGTGCTCACGCGCTTCCAGGCCGAGTACCTGCACGCGCTGCTCGCCGGCGAGGTCACCGACACCGAGGGCGCAC
>NZ_JAMAYF010000152.1:0-437 GCF_023712445.1 Curtobacterium sp. P97
CGTCGGGCAGCCAGCTGGCGATCCCGGCCGCGGACAGCCAGAAGGCCACCGGGCGCAGCACCGCCAGCTCCTCGGCGACCGTCGGCACGAGGGCGTCGACGCCGTGCGCCGTGGCCGCGGCCACCAGCGCGTCGCCGAAGCGGGGGTCCTCGGCGCGGGGGTGCACGACGGCGACGTCGGCCCGGGCTGCGCCGGCGGCGCGCGGGTCGGCGTCCGCGGCGACCACCCGGTGCCCGGTGGCCACCAGGCGGCGGACCACGGCGACGCCGGCGGTGCGCGCCGGTCCGGGCCGGCACGGGCGGCACGGGCGGCGCGGGCCGCGCGGGGGGCGGCACCGGTGCGGGCCGGGTGGGGGCGAGGGTCATCGGGGGTCCTGTTCGCGGTGTCGGGCGAGGTCGGCGCGGGTGGGGACGGCGACCGCGGGCGGGAGCACGCGG
>NZ_JAMAYF010000153.1:0-436 GCF_023712445.1 Curtobacterium sp. P97
TCCCGTACTCACGGTTGACCGGCTGGCCCTCGAAGAGGAACTGGCCGTCCTTCTCGACCACCTCGGCGGCGGGCACGTAGAAGCCACGGGCATCGGTGTAGGCGTACGCCGAGATGTAGCCCTGGTTCACCAGGCGGCGGAACGGCTCCTCCGACGAGACGTGGCCCAGGTCGAACAGCACCTTGTGCCAGAAGCGCGCGTACAGCAGGTGCAGCACCGCGTGCTCGACGCCGCCCACGTACAGGTCGACGCCGCCGACGTCGCCCTCACCGCGGGGGCCCATCCAGTAGGCCTCCAGCTCAGGGTCGACGAAGCGGGCGTCGTCGGCGGGGTCCAGGTAGCGCAGGTAGTACCAGCACGACCCGGCCCAGTTGGGCATCGTGTTGGTCTCGCGCCGGTACTGCCGCGGCCCGTCGCCCAGGTCCAGGGTGACCGT
>NZ_JAMAYF010000154.1:0-436 GCF_023712445.1 Curtobacterium sp. P97
GATAGACGCCGCGGGTTCCCTGCACCGGCCGGCCGTGCACCGCGAAGATCACGGCGTCGCCTTGTGTCAGCGGCACCACTTCCGCGCGCGACTGCATGCGGGGTCGCTGTTCCGTCAACACGAACTCCCCACCACTGAAATCGCGGCCCGGCGCCGACAGCAGGATCGCGACCTGCAGCGGAAACACGTGCTCGCCGTACAGGTCCTGATGGAGGCAGTTGTAGTCGTCGGCGCCGTATTGGAGGATCAGCGGCGTCGCTCGCGTCTGTCCCGCCGCATGGCAGCGATCGAGGAACGTCGCATGCTCCTTCGGATAACGAACGTCGACTCCGAGTGCCTGGTTCCAGCGATTAGCGATCGGCGCGAGATGCGGGTAGAGCGTCGCGCGCAGCTCGGCGATGACCGCAGGCAACGGATACGCGAAATACTTGTATTC
>NZ_JAMAYF010000155.1:0-435 GCF_023712445.1 Curtobacterium sp. P97
TGGGATTTACAGCACCAATACCTTAAAGAAACTGGTCTTAATAAGGGAGTTAAAGGTGCTCTTGCAAAATTCATATTGCATAAAATGAGAATTTGGGATGTTCGTACTGCAAACGGAGTGGATCATTTTATTGCTAATTCACATTTTATCGCACGCAGGATTAAGAAAGTTTACGGGAGAAATGCAACAGTAATTTATCCTCCTGTAGATGTTAATCGATTCACTATTAGTGAAAAGAAAGATGAGTATTATTTAACTGCTTCTCGATTAGTACCTTATAAAAGAATTGATCTTGTGGTAGATGCGTTTGCTCATTTGCCTGATAAGAAGTTAGTTGTCATAGGTGACGGGCCAGAAATGTCAAAAATTCGTTCTAAGGCCACGAAAAATATTGAAATACTTGGATATCAAGATAACCAAAGTATGGAAGAATAT
>NZ_JAMAYF010000156.1:0-434 GCF_023712445.1 Curtobacterium sp. P97
GCATCATTTCGACCTCTACCGTTTCACCACGCCCGAAGAATGGGAAGATGCCGGATTGGACGAACTGTTTTCCGCAAACAGCATCTGCCTGATCGAATGGCCGCAACAGGGAGGCGAATTTACCCCGCCTGCCGACATCACCGCAACATTGACACACGACGGCGACGGCAGAAAATGCCTGCTGACCGCCCATACCGAACGAGGACGTGAAGGCCTGCCGCTATGACCAAACTGACACGAAGACAAATCATCCGCCGCACCGCCGGCACACTGTTCGCCCTGACCCCTATCGCATCTGCCGTTGCCAAAACAGTACACGCCCCGCAGTTTACCGCCGTACGGATATGGCCGTCGCACACCTACACCCGCCTGACGCTGGAAAGCACAACCGCGCTCAAATACCAACACTTCACGCTCGACAACCCGGGCAGGTT
>NZ_JAMAYF010000157.1:0-433 GCF_023712445.1 Curtobacterium sp. P97
TCTGCATGCCGTTAACCGTGTTGTAATTCTCACGACGTATCGAGCCCATACCAGACTTTACCGCGTCGTGCACTTCTCGTACGTCGCGCAAACATGTTTAGGCCCGGAAGAAAATTCGAAGATCGTTACCGATGCGCTGGATGCAGATGTTATGCAGTGCAGAACACGCGAACGTGGGTCGATCCAACACACCCTTGTTTACTCGCATCTTGTAGCCCAGCTTGTTAAGAACAAGGATCGTGACTTCTGCCTCGTCTCCTATTTCCATAGGGTTGCTCTTATGGAAAAGATGATTCCGACCCATAGAATAACGGATGCGGCTAGCGCCAAGGCTGCGACGCACGTGTTCGAGTTCGTGATCTCGCTCAGTATCGAACTTGCCATCAACTTCGTAGTCAGCTTCGATCTCGGACGTGGCCAGTAGGCGTGACGC
>NZ_JAMAYF010000015.1:0-83010 GCF_023712445.1 Curtobacterium sp. P97
CGTGGCGCGAGCCGCTTCCGGTTGTTCGCGAGCAGGTCGCGCCGCGGGACGACCGAGGCGGCACGGCGCCCTCGCCCACCGCCCCGCGTCAGATCTTGCGGAGCAGCACCGAGTTGACCTTGTGGTTCGCGCCCTTCTTGAGCACGAGCGTCGCCCGGGAGCGCGTGGGCAGCACGTTCTCGAGCAGGTTCGGCTCGTTGATCGCCCGCCAGACCTCGGTCGCGGTCCGGACCGCGTCCTCGCGCGACAGCGAGGCGAAGCGGTGGAAGAACGAGTCCGGGCTCGAGAACGCCTCCTCCTGCAGGGCGAGGAACCGGTCGACGTACCAGGACTCGATGTCCTTGGTCTTCGCGTCGACGTAGATCGTGAAGTCGAACAGGTCGGACAGCGCGAGCCGCCCGTGCACCGGCGGCGCGAGCACGTTGAGGCCCTCGACGATGAGGACGTCCGGCTGCCGCACGACGATCTCGGCGTCGGGGACGATGTCGTAGACGAGGTGCGAGTAGAACGGCGCACGCACCTCGGCCGCCCCGCTCTTCACCTGGCTGACGAACCGCAGCAGCGCACGACGGTCGTACGACTCCGGGAAGCCCTTGCGGTCCATGATCCCGCGGCGCTCGAGCTCGGCGTTCGGGTACAGGAAGCCATCGGTTGTCACGAGTTCGACCCGCGGGGTGTCCGGCCAGCGCTTCGTCAGCTCGCGGAGCAGTCGCGCGACGGTCGACTTGCCGACCGCCACCGACCCGGCGACACCGATCACGAAGGGCGTCCGGCCGGCCCGCTCACCGAGGAAGCGGCTCGTCTCGGCGTGCAGGTCCCTGGCCCCGGCCGCGTACAGCGTCAGCAGGCGGGAGAGCGGCAGGTAGACCTCCAGGACCTCCTGCATGTCGAGCCGGTCGCCGAGGCCGCGCAGCTGCACGATCTCGGTCTCGGTGAGCGACAGGTGCTCCTTCGGTGCGAGCTGGGACCACTCGTCGCGCGGGATCTCCACGAACGGGGTCGGGTGCGCGACGGTGGCTTCCGTGATCGGCATGGGCACGAGCGTACAGACGGGAGGCGCGGCGGACGTGCGTGGACCGGCTGCGGTGATCCGCGCCTCCCGTCCGGTGCCCGGTGCGTGTCCGCAGGACGCGACCCGTCGTGCGGACGGTGACCGTCAGGCCGGCAGGGCCGCCTCGATGGCGGCGACGACCTCGGGGGCGTCCGGCTTCGTGGTCGGACGGAAGCGCGTGACGGAGCCGTCGGGGGCGACGAGGAACTTCTCGAAGTTCCAGCTCACCCGGCCGGCCTTGCCGGAGGCGTCGGGCGTCTCCTTGAGTGCCTGGTAGAGCGGGTGGGCGCCCCTGCCGTTCACCTTCACCTTCTCGGACATCGGGAAGGTCACACCCCAGGTGGTGGAGCAGTACTCGTCGATCGCCTCGGACGAGCCGAGTTCCTGCAGGAACTGGTTGCTCGGGAAACCGAGGACCGTGAAGCCGCGGTCGCCGTAAGTCTTCTGCAGGGCCTCGAGCTGCTCGTACTGCGGCGCGAGTCCGCAGCGCGAGGCGACGTTCACGACGAGGACGGCCCGGTCCGAGAACTGCGCGAAGGTGGTGTGCTCCCCGTGCAGCGTGGTGATGTCGATGTCGTCGAAGCGTCCCATGTCCCGAACGGTATCCCCACTCCTGCGGACTTGCAGGGTTGATCTCCAGCCAGACCGTAGGATCGTGCGCATGTGTGGAATCGTGGGCTACGTCGGCAGCAAGAGCAGCCAGGAGGTCCTCCTCGGTGGTCTCCGTCGTCTCGAGTACCGCGGCTACGACTCGGCGGGCATCGCCGTCGTCGACCGGCCGGGTGACCTCGTCTCGGCGAAGAAGGCCGGCAAGCTGCAGGCCCTGGTCGAGGAGCTCGAGTCGCACCCGATCGCCGACGGTGCCACCGGCATCGGGCACACCCGCTGGGCGACCCACGGCGGCCCGACCGACGGCAACGCCCACCCGCACCTGGCGGACGGCGGCAAGCTCGCGCTCATCCACAACGGCATCATCGAGAACTTCTCCGAGCTGAAGCAGGAGCTCGTCGCCGAGGGCGTCGAGTTCACCAGCGAGACCGACTCCGAGGTCGCCGCGCACCTCGTCGGTCGTGCGTTCCGCGAGACCGGGGACCTGACCGCTGCCATGCAGCAGGTCGTGCAGCGGCTCGAGGGTGCCTTCACGCTCCTCGTCGTGCACGCCGACCAGCCGGGCGTCGTCGTCGGTGCGCGCCGCAACTCGCCGCTCGTCGTGGGCCTCGGTGACGGCGAGAACTTCATGGGCTCCGACGTCGCGGCCTTCGTCGCCTACACGCAGCGTGCCCTCGCGATCGGCCAGGACGAGATCGCGACGATCCGTCCCGACGGCGTCGAGGTCGTGCACTTCGACGGCTCGCCGGCGACCCCCGAGGAGTTCGAGGTCAGCTGGGACGCCTCCGCCGCGGACAAGGGCGGCTGGAGCTCCTTCATGGCCAAGGAGATCAGCGAGGAGCCCGAGGCCGTCGCCAAGACGATCCTCGGTCGCGTGCACGACGGTGCCGTGACGCTGACCGACCTCGACCCGATCGCCGATCGGCTGCAGCAGGTCGACCGTGTCATCGTGATCGCGTGCGGCACGGCGGCGTACGCCGGCATCCTCGGCAAGTACGCCATCGAGCAGTGGGCACGCGTCCCCGTCGAGGTCGAGCTCGCCCACGAGTTCCGCTACCGCGACCCGGTGCTGAGCGACCGCACCCTCGTCGTCTCGATCAGCCAGTCGGGCGAGACCATGGACACGCTCATGGCCGTCAAGTACGCCCGCGAGCAGGGTGCGCAGGTGCTCTCGATCTGCAACACGCAGGGCGCCACCATCCCGCGCGAGTCCGACGCGGTGATCTACACGCACGCCGGCCCCGAGGTCGCCGTCGCGTCGACCAAGGCCTTCATCGCCCAGGGCGTCGCGCTCTACCTGCTCGGGCTGCACCTCGCCACGCTCAAGGGCACGCTCACGGCCGAGCAGATCGCCGAGCAGGTCAGCGAGCTCGAGGGCCTCGCACCGAAGCTCCAGCAGACCATCGACGACGCGTCCGGCGTCGCCGAGCTGGCGAAGTGGATGGCGGACACCCGGAGCGTGCTGTTCCTCGGCCGCCACGTCGGGTACCCGATCGCGCTCGAGGGGGCCCTCAAGCTCAAGGAGCTCGCGTACATCCACGCCGAGGGCTTCGCCGCCGGTGAGCTCAAGCACGGCCCGATCGCGCTCATCGAGCCGGGGCAGATCGTCTTCGTGATCGTGCCGTCGCCGCGCGACCCGCGTTCGCTGCACCCGAAGGTGGTCTCGAACATCCAGGAGATCCGCGCCCGCGGCGCCCGGGTGATCGCGATCGCCGAAGAAGGAGACGCCGCCGTGCTGCCCTTCGCGGACGAGGTCCTGCGGATCCCGCTCGCCACGCCGCTGTTCGAGCCGCTGCTGGCCGTCGCGCCGCTGCACATGTTCGGCATGGAGCTCGCCGCCGCCAAGGGGCTCGACGTCGACCAGCCGCGCAACCTGGCGAAGTCGGTCACCGTCGAGTAGGCCCGCGTCGTGATCATCGGCATCGGGGTCGACGTCGTCGACACGGAGCGGTTCCGGGGTGTGCTCGAACGCACCCCGGCGCTCCGGACGCGGCTGTTCACCCCGGCCGAGCAGCTGCGCGACGGGGAGCCCCGACCGGTGTCGTCGCTCGCGGCCCGGTTCGCGGCGAAGGAAGCCCTCATCAAGGCGTTCGGGTCCAGTGCCGGGCTCAGCTGGCAGGACCTCGAGGTCGTGTCGGACGACCAGCGGAACCCGTCGCTCACGCTGCACGAGGGCGCTCGTCGGGTGGCGGCGGACCGGGGTGTGACGGACGTCCACCTGTCGCTGTCGCACGACGGCGGGATCGCGACGGCGTTCGTCGTCATCGAAGGAGGGGGCGCATGAGCGCGTTCACGGGGATCACGGTCGACCGCGAGGCCCTCATCGCGAACTACGCCACGGTGTCCGAGCAGGTGGCGCCGGCGGGTGTCATCGCGGTCGTCAAGGCGAACGCGTACGGGCACGGTGCGGTCGACGCCGCACGGGCGTTCGTCGACGCCGGTGCCGAGTGGCTCGGGGTCGCCGACGTCGAGGAGGGCATCGCGCTCCGCCGCGCCGGCATCCACGAGGGCGTCCGGATCCTGGCGTGGCTGCACGCCCCGGACGAGGACTTCCGCCGCGCCGCGCAGTACGACGTCACCCCGGCGGTGTCGAGCGTGTCCCAGCTCGCGGCCGCGGCCGACTCCGAGGTGCCCGCGGTGCACGTCTGCGTCGACACCGGGCTGAGCCGGAACGGCGCGGTCGAGTCCGAGTGGGCCGAGCTCTTCGACACCGCCGGGCGGATCGCCCGGGCCGGCGGGCGCACCCGCGTCGAGGGGCTCATGTCGCACCTGTCGAACGCGTCGCGTGCCGACGATCTCGACCAGGACGCCGCACTCCAGCGGGCGCTCGACGGCCTGGCGGCGAACGGCATCGTGCCGGACATCGTGCACCTCGCCGCGAGCGCCGCGGGCATCGCGGTGCCGGAGACGCGCCACGACGCCGCACGGGTCGGGCTCGCGCTCTACGGGCTCAGCCCCTTCGCCGACCGCACCTCGGCCGACCTCGGGCTCCGCCCGGCGATGCGCGTGACCGCCGCGGTGCTGCGGACCGTCCCGGTGGCCGCGGGCGACGGCGTCAGCTACGGCTACACCTGGCGTGCAGCGACGGACACCCGGCTCGCGGTGATCGGCCTCGGGTACGCCGACGGCTTCGACCGCGACCTCGGCAACCGGGTGTCGGTGCGCATCGGCGACCGGGAGTTCCCCGTCGTCGGCCGCGTCGCGATGAACGCCATGCACATCGACATCGGCGACGCCGACGTCCGGGTGGGCGACGAGGTCGTGCTCTGGGGCGACCCGGCGGACGGCGACCCCGCGGTCGAGGACTGGGCAGCGGCGATCGACACCATCAACTACGAGGTGGTCGCCAGGGTCGGCCGCAGCGTGGAACGGAGGACGACGTGAACGCCCCCCTTCGTCGGGCCCGGATCGACCTCGACGCCTACCGGTCGAACCTCGACCTCGTGCGCGAGTGGATGCACCCGGTCGAGGTCATGGCGATCATGAAGGCCGACGCCTACGGGCACGGTCTCGAGCCGATCGCGCTCGCGGCCGTCGACGCCGGCATCCGCTGGATCGGCGTGCTGACCGTGCCGGCCGCGCTGCGCCTCCGGGCGATCGGCGTCGGCGAGGACGTGCACCTGTTCACCTGGCAGCACGACCCGGCGCTCGACTTCCGCGACGCCGTGGACTCGGCGATCGACCTCGGCGTCTCGAACGTCGCCGAGCTGCAGCGGGTCGTCGACGCCGTCGACCAGCGTCCGGCACGGGTCCACCTCGGCGTCGACTCCGGCTTGCACCGCGACGGCGCGACCGCGGACGCCTGGCCGGAGCTGGTGGCACTCGCGGTCGACGCGCAGCGCGCCGGCCGGATCGAGGTCGTCGCGGCGTACACGCACCTCGCGGAGTCGTCGGACGAGGACGACAGTGCCGCGGTCGCCGTGTTCGACCGGGCCGTCGAGACCGCGGAGGACCTCGGGCTCGACCTGCCGATGGAGCACGTCGCGGCCTCGCTCGCCGGGCTCGAGCGGAAGGAGTTCCGCAAGGACATGGTGCGGATGGGCGCGAACCTGCTCGGCATCCCGGGTGCCGAGGGCGTGTCCGCCGCCGACCTCGGGCTCGAGCCGGTGATGACGCTCACGGCCTCGGTCGCGAAGACGAAACGGGTCCCGGTCGACACCGGCGTCTCCTACGACTACACGTACCGCACCACGTCGGAGACCACCCTGGCGCTCGTGCCCGTGGGCTACGCGGACGGGGTGCCGCGTCGCGCGCAGGGCCGCGTCGAGGTGACGATCGGCGGGAAGCGGTACCCGGTCGCCGGTCGCGTCGCGATGGACCAGTTCCTGGTCGACGTCGGCGACGACGAGGTCCGC
Organism: Curtobacterium sp. P97; assembly: GCF_023712445.1. Lineage (NCBI taxonomy): Bacteria > Bacillati > Actinomycetota > Actinomycetes > Micrococcales > Microbacteriaceae > Curtobacterium > Curtobacterium sp. P97. The sequence goes on from NZ_JAMAYF010000015.1 coordinate 6,016, forward strand.
GTCGGCGACGAGGTCGTGCTGTTCGGCACGGGGGAGCACGGCGAGATGACCGTCCTCGAGTGGGGCGAGGCGCTCGGCACCATCGGGGAAGAGGTGACCTGCCGGATCGGGGCCCGTGTCCCGCGCGAGGTCGTCGGGCACCAGGTCGAGGGCCGGGTCGGCGACTACCTCCGGGAGCAGCCGTGACGGACGCCCGGGTGCTGCTCGACACGACGGTGTCGACGACCGACGAGATGGGTGTGCTCGGTGCGCGGCTCGCACGTGTCCTGCGTGCCGGCGACCTCGTCGTGCTGACCGGGCCGCTCGGTGCGGGCAAGACGACGCTCACGCGTGGCCTCGGGGCCGCGCTCGGCGCGCGGGGGCAGGTGTCGAGCCCCACCTTCGTCCTCGCCCGGACCCACCCGACGACGACCGGCCCGGACCTGGTCCACGTCGACGCCTACCGGTTGAGCGACCCCGTGGAGCTCGACGACCTCGACCTCGACTGGGACGCCTCGATCGTGGTGGTCGAGTGGGGCCGGGGCTTCGTCGACGGCATCGCGGACAGCATCCTCGACGTGGAGATCGTCCGAGCGACGGGAGCGGACGCGCCCGACGGCGACGCCGACGACCTCGACCCCGACGACGTTCCCGACGAGCCCCGACGGGTGATCGTCACCGCGACCGGGCCGCGCTGGGCGGACGTCACGCTCTGACGGATCGCCGGTTCAGCCCGACCGCACCGAGGTGGTCGGGTCGATGAAGAAGTCGGCGTAGGCCGGGTCGTCGACCGGCAACCACCCGAGTCGGGCGTGCACGAGCGCGTCGACGTCCGCGGGCGGCAGCAGGCCCCGACGGCGCCACTGCTCGGGATCGCGGTGCGCTGCCGTGCGCGGTGTCCAGGGCATCGGTGACCTCCCTCGTGCTGGTGGAACATCACCGGACACTACGCCACCGTCCGCCGTCCCGATCGCGCCTACGATGGACGCGTGCTCCTCGCCATCGACACGTCCGCCGGCACCTCGGTCGCCGTCGTCGACCCGGCCAGCGGTCGTGTGCTCGCCGAGCGCAGCACCGACGACTCCCGCCGGCACGCCGAGGTGATCGGCCCGTTCCTCGCCGAGGTGCTCGCCGAGGCCGGCGTCACCGGTGCCGACGTCACCGGGGTGGTCGCCGGCACGGGCCCCGGCCCCTTCACCGGCCTGCGCGTCGGGATCGCCGCCGCGCGCACCTTCGCCGCCGCCCGCGGCGTCCCCCTCCTCCCGCTCGTCAGCCACGACGCGATCGCGGCCGACCTGCAGCGGCACCCCGTCGTCGTCCTGACGGACGCGCGCCGCCGCGAGGTCTACTGGAGCGCCCACGACGAGACCGGCACGCGGGTCGCCGGTCCCGGACTCGCGAAGCCGGCGGACCTGGACGAGGCGATCCGCGCCTCCCGTCCGGAGGCCGTCGACTGGCCCCGCGAGACCGTCACGACCGTCCCGGCCGGGAGGCTCGGGTCGCTGGCAGCAGACCGGCTCGCCTCCGGCGCGCCCTTCGCCGACGACACCCCCCTCTACCTGCGTGACCCCGACGTCACCGTGCCGGGGGCCCCGAAGCGGGTCGTCCGGTGACCGGACTGCCCGCCGGCCTGCGGCTGCGCCGCGCGGTCCCGCAGGACCTCGACGACGTCATGTTCCTCGAGCACACGTCGTTCCCGACGGACGCCTGGACCTCGTCGCAGATGGCGGGGGAGCTGTGGTCCCCGCACGGGTACTACGTCGTGGTCGAGACGACCGAGGACGGCGCCCCGACGGTCGTCGGCTACGCCGGGCTGTCCTCGCTCGCGGGCAACCCCGTCGCCGACGTGCAGACCATCGCGGTCGCTGCCGAGCAGCGGGGCCGGGGCATCGGGAAGGTGCTCTTCACGGAGCTCCTCGACGAGGCCCGACGGCGTGAGGTGCACGAGGTGTTCCTCGAGGTGCGCGCCGACAACCCCGTGGCGCAGGCGATGTACACCGCTGCCGGGTTCGAGCGCATCGCCGTGCGGCCCCGCTACTACCAGCCCGACGGTGTCGACGCGTGGGTGATGCGGGCGGAGCTCCCCGTCACCCCCGGTGCGTCCACCGGTGTCGGACCGATCGGACAGGAGACCCTCGGTGAGCGCGACTGAACCCCTGGTGCTCGGCATCGAGACGAGCTGTGACGAGACCGGCGTGGGCATCGTCCGCGGGACCACCCTGCTCGCCAACGTCATCGCGTCGAGCATGGACGAGCACGCCCGCTACGGCGGCGTCGTGCCCGAGGTGGCCGCACGGGCGCACCTCGAGGCCATGACCCCGACCCTGCACGAGGCCCTCGACCGCGCGGGTGTCACGCTCGACGAGCTCGACGCCGTCGCCGTGACCGCCGGCCCGGGGCTCGCCGGTGCCCTGATGGTCGGGGTGGGCGCAGCCAAGGCACTGGCGGTCGCGACGGGCAAGCCGCTGTACGGCGTGAACCACCTGGTCGGGCACGTCGGTGCGGACGTCCTGCGTGCGGACGGCAGCGCGATCGAGCTGCCGACCGTGGCGCTGCTCGTGTCCGGCGGCCACACGTCGCTGCTGCTCGTGCGGGACCTGGTCGGCGACGTCGAACTGCTCGGCGAGACGATCGACGACGCGGCCGGCGAGGCGTTCGACAAGGTCGCACGCCTGCTCGGACTGCCCTACCCGGGCGGGCCGCAGATCGACCGGGCGGCAGCGGAGGGCGACCCGACCGCGATCCGGTTCCCGCGCGGCCTGACGCTGCCGAAGGACATGGCGCAGCACCGGTACGACTTCTCGTTCTCGGGGCTGAAGACCGCCGTCGCGCGGTGGGTCGAGAAGTGCCGGGACGAGGGCCGCGAGGTCCCCGTCGCCGACGTCGCGGCGTCGTTCCGCGAGGCCGTCGTCGACGTGCTCCTCACGAAGGCGCTCGCCGCGTGCCGGGACACCGGTGTCGACCGCCTGCTGCTCGGGGGTGGGGTCGTCGCGAACGCACGGTTGCGCGCCGTCGCCGAGGAACGCTGCGCTGCCGCCGGGGTCGCGCTGCGGATCCCACCGTTCGACCTCTGCACCGACAACGGGGCCATGATCGCCGCGGTCGGTGCGCGCCTGGTGGCAGAGGGGCGCGCGCCGAGCGACCTCGGCATCGCGGCGGACTCCACGCTGCCGGTGACGACCGTCCAGGTCTGAGTCGCGCGGCCGGGTGGCGCACGCCGACGCCTGAACCGGCTCCCGGCCCGTGTGGGAGGATGCTCAGCAGGCACCGACCGACCGGGTGCCGGGAGGGGTGGACGGTGTCCGATCAGAACCAGTGGCCGAAGCCGGGCGAGTCGAGCGGGGGAGACGACGGCCGGCAGCAGCAGGACGGGCAGTCGGGCAGCCAGCAGCCCGCGAACCCCTCCGCGCAGCCGTCGCAGGGCACCCCGTACGGCCAGGGCCAGCAGGCGTCGGGCGCCCCGTACGGTCAGGGCCAGCAGCCGTCGGGCAACCCGTACGCGCAGCAGTCCCAGCAGGGCAACCCGCACGCGGCCTCGGGGCCCCAGCACAACCCGTACGCACCGCAGTCGCAGCAGGGCAACCCCTACGCGCAGCAGTCGCAGCAGGGCAACCCGTACGCGCAGCAGTCGCACCAGGGCAACCCGTACGCGCAGCAGTCGCACCAGGGCAACCCGTACGCGGCCTCGAGCCCCCAGCAGAACCCCTACGCGCCGCAGCAGGGCGGGAACCCCTACGCGTCGCCGTACGCCACGAGCGGGTACCAGCCGTACGCCCAGCGCCCGAAGACGAACACCCTGGCGATCCTGTCGATCGTGTTCGCGTTCGCCGGGGTCGTCATCTGGCCGATCGTGATCCTCACGAGCCCCGCCGGCGCGATCATGGGGCACATCGCCCTCGGGAAGATCAAGCAGACGGGTGAGGGTGGCCGTGGACTGGCCCTCGCCGGGGTCATCGGCGGGTGGGTGCTGACCGGGCTCTACGTGCTCTTCGCGGTGATCTTCATCATCGCGATCGCGTCGAGCCACTCGTCCTCCGACCCGTACGGCTACGACTCGGGCGCCTTCATCCGCTGACCCGCGCCGAGCTGCACGGCTCCGTTCCGCGAGATCGACAGACCCCCGCCGATGTTCGGCGGGGGTCTGTCGCTGCCGCGGACGTGAACACGACAGCGACAGCGAGAGCGCCTCGCGCCGACCGCCCGCGCAGCCTCGTGCCCCGCTACCGCCCCGCTACCGCCCCGCGGCCGAGCCGGCCACGTCGGTGAGGCGCTCGCACAGGAGCGCGGTGTGCCGTCCCTCCAGACGGGTGAGCACGAGCGTCACCGACCGCCGCCCCCGCAGCCGCAACCGCTTCCGGAACTGCGCCGGGTCGACGTCGACGCCGCGCTTCTTGATCTCGACGGTGCCGACGTCCTCCGCCCCCAGGCGTGCCGACAGCTGCTTCACGTCGAGGGGCATCGTGTCGAGCACCCGGAACCCCTGCGCGAACGGCGTCGTCACGGCACGGTCCGACGTGACGTACGCGATGCCCTCGGAGAGCATCCGCCCGTCGATCGACCGCGCCAGGTCACCGATCAACCGCGCACGGATGACGGCGCCGTCCGGCTCGTACAGGTAGGCGCCGACGGGACCGACCTCGACGTCCTCGGCGTCCGCCGGGCCGGTGAGCTCGGCGATGCCGTGACCGCCGATGACGGTGGCCGCGCGCCGGACGCCGTCACGGGCGAGGGGCCCGGACCACAGGACGAGCTCGACGACCTCGCGGTCGACGGACACCCACTGCGCCTCGAGCGTGTCCGGGATCAGGTCGCGGTCGATGCCCGGGCCGAGCTTCACGCCCGTCGGGGTCGTCGTCGCGGCGGCGAACACGGTGTCGAGCGACGGCGACCAGTCGTCCGGGTCGGCCAGGCGCCTCGTGTTCGCGTGCCCGGCCGTGCGTCGCGCGGGGTCCATCCAGACGCCGTCGACCCGGGACAGGTCGAAGGCGGCCGCGTCGCCGAGCTCGACCCGGGCGTTCGGCCAGAGCGCGAGGTTGTGCGTCGCGACCGCCGCGGTCACCTCGTCGCGGTCGACGGCGATGACGTCGAGGTCGAGCGCGGCCATCGCCATGGCGTCGCCACCGATCCCGCAGCCGAGGTCCGCGACCCGGGTCAGACCGGCGGCGGCGAAGCGACCGGCGTGCTGCGCGGCGACCTGCAGTCGGGTGGCCTGTTCGAGGCCGGCCTCGGTGAAGAGCATCCGCGCGGCGAAGTCCCCGAACTTCGCGCGGGCCTTCTGGCGGAGCTTCGCCTGGGTCAGCACGGCTGCCACGAGCCCCGGGTCGTGTCCCTCGCCACGGAGCCGGGAGACCACCCGGACGATCTCGCCCCCGTCCGAGACGCCGGGGGTACGGTCGAGCAGGGCCATCCCCTCGGGGGTCAGCAGCTGGGCGAGGTCGGCGGCTTCCACCCGTCGATCCTCCCAGGTCGCCGGGGAGGCCCGACACGTGCTGGCACTCGGATTGACCGAGTGCCAGACTGTCCCTAGAGTTGTGGTTGGCACTCTCCTGTGCGTAGTGCCAACCGGTTCCCATCTGTACCGAGTCAGTACCGAGAAAGAAGAGGTCACCGTGGCCGTCACCATCAAGCCGCTCGAGGATCGCATCGTCATCCGCCAGGTCGAGGCGGAGCAGACCACCGCTTCCGGTCTCGTCATCCCGGACACCGCGAAGGAGAAGCCCCAGGAGGGCGAGGTCGTCGCCGTGGGTCCGGGTCGCATCGACGACAACGGCAACCGCGTGCCGCTCGACGTCGCCGTCGGCGACAAGGTCATCTACTCGAAGTACGGCGGCACCGAGGTCAAGTACTCCGGCGAGGACCTGCTCGTCCTCTCGGCGCGCGACGTCCTCGCGGTCATCGAGCACTGAGACCAGCAGCTCTCGTCACGAACGCCCCGTCCGGCTCGCAGCCGGCGGGGCGTTCGTGCGTCCGGGCGCGTGTCGCTGCGGCGCTCCCGGCCCGTCCCGGTGGTCGGCTTGGAGGCGCGCTGTCCGCCCGCAGCGTCCGCGCCCCTTCCTAGGATGGTTCCGTGAGTGAAGCGACCCCGGCTCGTCCGGCACGCAGCGAGGCATCCGTCGGCGTCGTGCAGGCGATCGTCGCGTACGGACTCTGGGGACTGATGCCCCTGCTCTTCGCCGCGATGGCCCCCGCCGGCGCGTTCGAGATCGTCGCCTGGCGGATCGTCTTCGGCCTGGTCTTCTGCGCGGTGGCGATCGCCGTCACCCGGTCGTGGCTCCGCACCCGCTCCCTGCTCGCCCAGCGCCGGGTGATGCTCGTGATGGGACTCGCGGCCGTGCTCATCCTGGTGAACTGGACCGTGTACGTCGCCGCGACGACGACGGGCCACACGGTCGAGGCGGCGCTCGGGTACTTCATCAACCCGCTCGTCACGATCGCCCTCGGCGTGGTCGTCCTCCGCGAGCGCCTGCGTGCGGCGCAGTGGGCGGCCGTCGGCATCAGCGTCGTCGCGGTCGTCGTCATCGCGGTCGGCTACGGGCAGGTGCCGTGGATCTCGCTCGCGCTGGCCTTCTCGTTCGGGTGCTACGGCCTGGTGAAGAAGCGGGTCGGGGGCACCGTCGACGCGCTGAGCGGCCTGACGATCGAGACCGTCTGGCTGGTCCCGATCGCCGTGGGGGCGCTCGTCGTGCTCGGCGTCACGGGTCTCGGCGGCGGGGTGACCTTCACGAGCGAGGGGTGGCCGCACGTCCTCGTCACGGTGCTCACCGGGCCCGCGACCGCGGTGCCGCTGCTGCTCTTCGCGTCGTCCGCCCGGCGGGTGTCCCTGTCGACGCTCGGCCTGACGCAGTACCTCGCGCCGGTGATGCAGCTCCTGGTCGGCGTGGTCGTGCAGCACGAGGCGATGCCGCCCGCGCGGTGGATCGGCTTCGGGATCGTCTGGGTCGCGCTCGTGGTCCTGACGGTCGACAGCTTCGTGGCGGCCCGGGCCGCGCGGCGGCGGACGCTCGCCCCTGCGGCGGCCGAGCCGGCCTGACGGGCGCGAGCCGCGCCTCCCGTCCGGGTCGCATCATCTGCGGACCGGTGCGCTGACACGAGACTCGGCCATCCGGACAGTTCCGCAGCCCCGCGCCCGCGGAACTGTCCGCGGACGCGAGTCTCGCGGGGACGACGTCGGCCCCGGACCTGCATGAGGTCCGGGGCCGACGTCGCGTGCTGCGTGTTACTTCGAGACCGAGCCCTGGATGGCGGTCTGGTACACGGGCTTGTTGTCGCCGTCGAACTTGTAGATGCCGATGTAGGCGCTCGACGGGTCGTTCTTGCTGTCGAACGGACCGATGCCGGACGGGCCGGTGTACTGGATGTCCTCACCCTTGTCGAGCAGGTCCTTGCACGCCTTGAACGTCTCGCACTTCGTGCCGCCGTCCGCACCGGACACCGCGGCCATGTTGGCCTGGATGGTGCCCGAGTCGGTGCCCTTGCCCTTCACCGCGGCCAGCGCAGCGAGGGTCGTGGCGTCGTAGGACTCGGCAGCGTACGAGTAGTCAGCCAGCTCCTTGCCCGAGGACTGCTTGTAGAAGTCCGACAGGCGCTGCTTCAGCTCGTCCTTCGGGCTGGCGCCGGGGATGGTGCCCTGCGCGCCCTCGAGGGTGCCCGGGTCGAAGTCCTTCGAGTAGTCCGCGGTGTTGCCGTCGGACATGTAGATCTTCGACATGTCGGCGTTCTGCGACTTGAGCTCCGGGATGATCGACTTCGTCTCGTCGAAGGCGAGCACCACGATGGCGTCCGGCTTCGCGGCGAGCGCAGCGGTGACCTCGGACGAGAACGTCGTCTGTCCGGGCGGGAACTCCTGACCCTTGCCCTTGCCGCCGTAGACGACCTGGCCGCCCGAGTCCTCGATCGCCTGCTGCACGGTGTCGCGGAGACCCGTGCCGTAGGTGTCGTTGAAGACCAGGAACGCGACCTTGGCGTTGCCGTCACCCGTGACGAGCTGGCCGAGGGCCGAGCCCTGCACCGAGTCCGGCGGCGCGGTCCGGTAGTAGTGCGACGAGTACCCGGACAGGTCGGTCGCGGTGTTCGCCGGCGAGATCTGCACGATGCAGTTGCTCGTCAGCTGGTCGATGACGTTGAGCGTGACGCTCGACGACTCGGCGCCGATGACGACCGGCACCTTGGCGTTGACGAGCTTCGTCGCGGCCGAGCTCGACACGGTCATGTCGTTGCTGTCGCCCGAATCGGTCGCGGGGTCGATGCTGACGTCCTTGTCGAGCACGCCACCGGCCGAGTTGATGTCCTCGACCGCGAGGCCGACGCCGGACTCGGCGGGCGGGTTGAGGTACGACAGGGTGCCCGTCAGCGGGAGGATCGTGCCGATCTTCAGCGCGTCGGTACCGGGGGTGTCGGGGGCCTTGCAGCTCGCCGCCGGGTCCTTCTTCGCACCGCCGGCGGAGGCGGAGGAAGTGGTCTCGGCGCTGCCGCTGGTGGAACACGCGGCGAGGAGGAGCGCTGCCGCTCCCGCCACTGCCAGTGCCGTGGTGGCACGGGTGGTTCTGGTCATCCGTGGAGCCCTTTCTCTGCGCGGAGGCCCAACCGCATCGGGTCGAGCGCGGTCTCCTCCACGTGGGTTGCCGAGAAAACTAGGGCCGAAGTGTTTCGCGTGTGTGTCCGAGATCATCACCTGGACGTTTCGTTACACACCCGTGACGAAACTGAGGAGGCGCACGGGAACCCCTGATGAGGAGTCCGTCCGGACGGTCCTCGCGCTCGCCGAGGCCCGTGCGGACCGTTCGGGATCGGCTGGAGCGCTCCCGCGCGGGCTCGTCCGCGTCGTTCTGTGCAGGGGGCGCGGACCCGGGGGAGCACTGCGGCGGTCGCGCGTACGGTCCGGCCCATGAGCGACGCAGCTTCCACCACCACCTTCCGTCCCACGCGCGCGATCGTCACCGGCGCCGAGTCCGGCATCGGCAAGGCCACCGCGGTGGCGCTCGCTGCCGCCGGCATGGACGTCGGCATCACCTACCTGTCCGAGCCCGAGCGCGCCGAGGAGACCGCCGCCGAGGTCCGACAGGCCGGACGGCAGGCCTTCGTCGAGCAGATCGACGTGACGCAGCTCGACCAGGCGGGCGCCGTGATCGACCGCCTCGTAGCGCAGCTCGGCGGCGTCGACGTGATCGTCGCCGATGCGGGCACGGGCGACAACGCGCCGTTCCTGGACATCACGCTCGAGCAGTGGCGGCACACCGTCGCCACCGACCTCGACGGGGCGTTCGTCACGATCCAGGCAGCAGCGCGGCACATGGTCGGACAGGGCACCGGCGGGCGGATCATCGGCATCACGAGCGTGCACGAGCACCAGCCCCGGTACGGGTCGAGCGCGTACGACGCAGCGAAGCACGGGCTCGGTGGGCTCCTGAAGACGATCGCGATCGAGCTCGCTCCGTCCGGGATCACGGCCAACGCCGTCGCGCCGGGCGAGATCGCGACCCGGATGACCGGTGCCGAGGACGAGGACCCGCACACGATCTCCCGGCCGGGGGTCCCGCTCGGCCGGCCGGGCAACGCGTGGGAGATCGCAGCCGCGGTGGCGTTCCTGGCCAGCCCCGCGTCGTCGTACATCACGGGGGTGTCCCTGCCCGTCGACGGCGGCATGCTCCAGATGGGCCCCCACGGCGGCAGCCACATCACCTCCGACGACTGGCGGAGCGCGTAGGGCGGCGGGGGCGGCTCTCCGTCGCGGCCCGGGACGCCGTCGTTGGGTCGAGACGCCCTGAACACGCTGAGACGCCCTGAACACGCTGAGACGCCCGCGAATCCGACGGTGTCTCGGCAGTTCGGCGGCGTCTCGTGTGGACACCGGCGTCTCGAGGAGCCACAACGCCCTCCAGACGGTGGCGTCTCGGCGACGGAGCGCCGAGGGACTCGATCACCGCGACCGCTCGGCCCAGCCGCGCCCGAGCGGGAGGCCCGCCGCGAGCAGCACGGGCGCCAGGAGCCCCGGGTCGAGCGCTTCGCGCATGCCCCACCGTGCGAAGCCCCTCACCTCGGGTAGTCGTCGCAGTTCGTCCTCGCGGCGCTTCTCCGTCCACAAGGCCTCACGGTCGTCGTACTTGACCCGGCCGTCGAACTCGCCGACGACGCCGGCGTCAGGCCACCAGAAGTCCACCCGGAAGCGTCCGGCGTCGGTGTCGAACTCCCGCTGCAGTACCGGTGGAGCGACTCTGAGTTCCCGCATCGCCACCCTGCTGACCGATTCGCCCGGGGACTCGGCGGCGCCGTCCGCGAACTCGAGCGCCGTCCGGGCCACACGCGAACCACGTGTCCCCGCACGGGCCGCGAGAGCACGCTCGAGGTCCGGGAGCGACGCGGCCCCGTCGTGCAGCACGTGGTCGAGCACGAGGACCGCGTGTGCCAGGGGTGCGACGTGCACGATGTCGACCACCGTCCGGAGCAGGCACGTCACCGGGACCCTGGCTGCATCGGCGACGTCGCCCTCCGACAGGTCACCGGTGTGCCGCACGACGCCTCGGCCGACGTGCGTCTTCCGGAGCGCAGGGTCGATCACGTGCAGGCGCCAGTCCCAGCGCCCGAGTTCGGGGAGGCCCCACAGCGCCCCGGCGGACCGGTGCGAGACGACCGCTGGACGGTGCAGCGCCGCGGCCCGGGTGCGCACCACGAGTCGCCGGCGTCCACGTTCGTCCAGACCGTCCCACGCCTCGCGCTCGACCGCCGCGCCGTGGAACAGGCGCACCGGGTCGCGGAGGTCCGCCGGACGACCGGCGAGGACGGGAGACGGCGTGACTGACATGCGCGGCAGTCTCGCGTGACCACGTGGCGGAAGAGCGGCGACAGCGTGCGTTGTGGAGGGCCTCCCGGCCGTCACCCTCGGTGCAGGAGCGAGCGAGACGCCACCGTCAACGCGAAACGCCCCCGGATCGCCGAGACGCCGCCGGATTCGGCGGCGTCTCGACGCAACGGGTGCGTCTCGCGCAGAAGCGCGGGAGGGGAGGAGTCCGGGGTCAGCCGCGGTAGTTCGGGGCCTCGACGACCATCTTGATGTCGTGCGGGTGGGACTCCTTGAGCCCGGCCGCGGTGATGCGGACGAACTTGCCGCGGGCCTTGAGCTCCGGCACCGTGCGGCCACCGACGTAGAACATCGACTGCCGCAGTCCGCCGACGAGCTGGTAGACGGCGTTCGCCACCGAGCCGCGGTAGGGGACCTGGCCCTCGATGCCCTCGGGGATGAGCTTCTCGTCCGAGGGGACGTCGGCCTGGAAGTAGCGGTCCTTCGAGTACGAGGTCTTCTCGCCGCGGGTCTGCAGTGCGCCGAGGGAGCCCATCCCGCGGTACGCCTTGTACTGCTTGCCGCCGACGAAGACGAGCTCGCCCGGGCTCTCGTCGGTGCCCGCGAGGAGCGACCCGAGCATGACGGTGTCAGCACCGGCGACCAGGGCCTTCGCGATGTCGCCCGAGTACTGCAGACCGCCGTCGGCGATGACCGGCACGCCGGCCTCACGCGCGGCGAGCGACGCCTCGTACACGGCGGTGACCTGCGGGACGCCGACGCCGGCGACCACGCGGGTGGTGCAGATCGAGCCCGGCCCGACGCCGACCTTGACGGCGTCCACGCCGGCGTCGATGAGCGCCTGCGCGCCCTGTCGGGTCGCCACGTTGCCGCCGATGACGTCGATGCCGGCGAACGACGGGTCGGCCTTCAGGCGGCGGACCATGTCGAGCACGCCCTCGCTCTCGCCGTTGGCGGTGTCGACGACGAGCACGTCCACGCCCGCGTCGCGCAGGGCCTCGGCGCGCTGCCAGGCGTCGCCGAAGAAGCCGATCGCGGCGCCGACGCGCAGGCGGCCCTCGTCGTCCTTCGTGGCGTCCGGGTACTTCTCGCTCTTGTCGAAGTCCTTGACGGTGATGAGGCCGCGGAGCTTGCCGTCGGCGTCGACGAGCGGGAGCTTCTCGATCTTGTGCTGCGCGAAGATCGCGACGGCGTCCTCGGGGTCGATGCCCTCGGGCGCGGTGATGAGGGGCGCCTTGGTCATGACGTCGCGGACGAGGGTGGTCGCCGTCTCGAACGGTGCGACGAAGCGCATGTCACGGTTCGTGATGATGCCGACGAGGGTGCCGTCCGACTCGACGACCGGCAACCCGGAGACGCGGAACTGCCCGCAGACGGCGTCGACCTCGGCCACGGTCGCGTCCGGGGTCGTCGTCACGGGGTTCGTGATCATGCCGGACTCGGACCGCTTGACCTTGTCGACGTACGCGGCCTGGTCCGCGATGGACATGTTGCGGTGGAGGATGCCGATGCCGCCCTGGCGCGCCATCGCGATCGCCATGCGCGCCTCGGTCACGGTGTCCATCGCCGCCGACAGCAGCGGGACGTGCACGTCGATGCGCTTCGTGAGCCGGGACGTCGTGGACGCCTCGCTCGGGATGACGTCGGTGTGCCCGGGCAGGAGCATGACGTCGTCGTACGTGAGTCCGATGAATCCGAACGGATCCGGCTGGTCCATGGTTCCCCTTCGTGGGCGAGGTGAAGTGGTGGCACCGGGGCGCGTCGTCGGGTTCCCGATGGGCCATGGTAACGCGCGGGACACTCCCGCCATTCCGTCGTCCCCCGACCGTCCGGGCTCGGCGGGCGCCGCGCGCGGACCGACAGCGGTCCGACGACCCGTTCCTGAGAGTCCTGTACCGGCTGGACGGGCGGATTTCCGCGGATCGACGGGGTCTCGGTCACGAATGCAGCACGATTTGTGCAGGAGACGTGCTGGAAACACGGGGGACACAAAAAATCCCTATGGTCCTCGACTATCCGAACGAGAGGCTCATCCGTGGGTTCCATCACTCCGCCGGGGTCAGCGCTCATGCGCCGATTCCGCCGTGGGGCACCAGGTCGCAACCGCCTGGTCCTCGCCGCAGTACTCTTCCTCGCTTTCCTCGCCACCTTCGCGGTCGACTGGGCAGTGTCGCCCGCAGCCGACGCGGCGACGAGCAGTCCCTCCGCCAGCAGCAGCCCGAGCACCGGCGCACCGGCGAGCTCCGGCCCCTGCACGGTCAGCCCCACGAACGGCTGCATCCGGGGCACCATCCTCGACTCCGAGCGGAAGCCCGCGACCGGGGTCGACGTCGACGTCGCCGGGGCCGGCGGGTTCGCGCAGACGGCGACCACCGACGACACCGGGCGCTGGTCGGTGTCCGTGACCACGGCGGGGCAGTACACCGTCAGCGTCGACCAGGACTCGCTGCCGAAGGGGCAGTACCTGACGAACGCCGCCGACGCCGAGCGCAAGGTGAACGCCACGCTCAACGCCAACGTCGGCCAGATCTTCCAGCTGTCCGACCAGCAGGGCGCCACCACCAGCGACGACACGAGCAGCGTCAGCGCCGCACGCGCCTGGCAGCAGCTCGCGTCGGGCATCCGGCTCGGGCTCCTCATCGCCCTCGCGTCGGTCGGCCTGTCGCTCATCTACGGCACCACCGGCCTGTCGAGCTTCTCGCACGGTGAGCAGGTGACCCTCGGTGGTCTCCTCGCCTACGTCTTCGCGAACCAGCTCGGCTGGAACATCTGGGTGACCGGCATCGTCGTCACGCTGCTCTGTGCGGCGACCGGGTACCTGCAGGACGCCGCGATCTGGAGGCCACTGCGCCGCCGTCGGATCAGCCTCACCCAGCTCATGATCGTCACGATCGGTCTGTCGATCGCCGCGCAGTACGCCTTCCAGTACTTCTTCGGCGCCTCGACCGTCCGCATCCAGCAGGGCAACCCCGAGACGGTGACCTTCGCCGGTCTCACGCTGACCGTGCAGTCCTACGTCGCGATGGGCATCGCGCTCGTCGTCCTCGTCGGCACCGGCCTGTTCCTGGCCAAGACCCGCTTCGGCCGTGCCACCCGCGCCGTGTCGGACAACCCGGCGCTCGCCGCGGCGTCCGGCATCGACGTCGACCGCGTCATCCGCTTCGTGTGGACGCTCGCCGCCGGCCTCGCGGGCCTGTCCGGCGTGATGCTCGGCCTGGTGCTCAACGGCGTGAACTGGCAGACCGGCCTCCAGCTGCTGCTGCTCATGTTCGCGTCCGTCACGCTCGGCGGTCTCGGCACCGCGTACGGCGCCCTCGTCGGCTCGATGATCATCGGCATCGTCGTCGAGCTCACGAACCTCGTGCTGCCGGGTGACTTCAAGTACGCCACGGCCCTCGTGATCCTCATCCTCATCCTGCTGTTCCGGCCGCAGGGCATCTTCGGTCGCGCCGAGCGCATCGGCTAAGGGAGCACCGACATGGACTACATCCTGAACCTGCTGTCCTCGCTGACGCAGGAGGCCCTCGCCCCCACCACGGCGGCGTTCGCCCTGGCCGCGATCGGCCTCAACGTGCACTTCGGTCTGACCGGACTGATCAACATGGGCCAGGCGGCGTTCCTGCTGCTCGGCGCCTACGGCTTCGCGATCTCGATCACGAACGGCCTGCCCTTCGTCATGGCGGTGCTCGTCGCCCTGGCGGTCGCGATCGTGTTCGCGGTCATCCTCGGCATCCCGACCCTGCGGTTGCGCGGCGACTACCTGGCGATCGTGACGATCTCCGGCGCCGAGATCATCCGCATGGTCGGACGCTCCAGCCTGCTGACGAACACCACCGGCGGCTCGAACGGCATCGCCGGGTCGAGCTACCGCGACCCGTTCAACGCCCTCAGCCCGCTGCCCGACGGCACCACGAGCATCCTGTGGTTCACGTACTCGAACAACGGCGTCAACGGTTGGTGGATCCGCATCGCGGCCTGGGGCCTCGTGGCGCTCTTCACCCTCGTGCTCTTCCTGCTCATGCGCAGCCCGTGGGGTCGCGTCGTGAAGGCCATCCGCGAGGACGAGGACGCCGTGCGGTCCCTCGGCAAGAACGTCTACTCGTACAAGATGCAGGCGCTCGTGTTCGGCGGCGCGCTCGGTGCGCTCGCCGGGGTGATCTACGTGCTGCCGAGTTCCGTGCAGCCGGACGCGATGGGCCGTTCCATGACGTTCTTCATCTGGACCGCGCTGATCCTCGGCGGTGCCGCGACCGTGTTCGGTCCGGTGCTCGGGGCGATCCTGTTCTTCGTCGTGCGGCTCTTCGTCCGCACCCTCGCCGGGGACTTCATCCCCGACTCGATCATGAACGCGCAGCAGGCGGAGCAGTTCTCCTACGTGCTCGTCGGCGTCGCGCTCATGCTCCTCATCGTGTTCCGGCCACAGGGACTCCTGGGCAACAAGAAGGAGCTGTCGTTCAGTGTCTGAGACCTACACCCACACGAAGTCCGACCCGATCCTGACGGTCGACGGCGTCACCCGGCACTTCGGCGGCATGACCGCGGTCGACGTCGACCACCTCGAGGTGCAGCGCGGCACCATCACCGCCCTGATCGGCCCGAACGGCGCCGGCAAGACGACGTTCTTCAACCTGCTGACCGGCTTCGACAAGCCGAGCCCCGGCGCGACGACCCGCTTCAACGGCGACACGCTGCAGAAGACGAGCGCGACGCACATCGCCAACAAGGGCATGGTCCGCACGTTCCAGCTCACGAAGGCGCTGAGCCGCCTCACCGTGATGCAGAACATGCTGCTCGGCGCCCGCGACCAGCCGGGCGAGAACTTCTTCGTCGGCCTCGTCCCGGCGCTGTGGCGGAAGCGCGAGCGCGAGATCACCGCCAAGGCCGAGGACCTGCTCGCCCGCTTCAAGCTCCTCGAGAAGCAGGACGACTACGCAGGTTCCCTGTCGGGCGGGCAGCGGAAGCTCCTCGAGATGGCCCGCGCACTGATGTCCGACCCGACGATGATCATGCTCGACGAGCCGATGGCGGGCGTGAACCCCGCGCTCACCCAGTCGCTGCTCGGACACATCCAGTCGCTGCGCGACGACGGCATGACCGTGCTCTTCGTGGAGCACGACATGCACATGGTCCGGCACATCTCCGACTGGGTGGTCGTGATGGCCGAGGGCAAGGTCGTCGCCGAGGGCCCGGCCGACACGGTGATGGACGACCGCGCCGTCATCGACGCGTACCTCGGTGCGCACCACGACACCGACCTGGGCGACGACTCGCTCCTCACCGAGGAGACCTACGAGGAGCTGGCCGACGAGGTGGCCGAAGAGGAAGCAGCGGACGACCACCCGAAGGCGGACGACCGCAAGCAGGACGAGCAGGAGGCGACCCGATGACCGACGCAACGAACGCAGCTGACGCGGGCCGCGCCTCCAGTCCGACGACGGGTGCGACGAGCGCGACGAGCGCAACCGCGACGATCGACCGCGGCGAGCCCGTCCTGACCGCGAAGAACCTCGTCGCGGGGTACCTGCCGGGCGTGAACATCCTCAACGGCTGCGACCTCGACTGCTACCCGGGCGAGCTCATCGGCATCATCGGTCCGAACGGTGCCGGCAAGTCGACGCTCCTCAAGGCACTGTTCGGCCTGGTGTCGATCCGCGAGGGCTCGGTCTCCCTGCAGGGCGAGGACATCACGAACCTCAAGGCGAACAAGCTCGTCCAGGCCGGCGTCGGCTTCGTCCCGCAGACGAACAACGTGTTCCCCTCGCTCTCGATCGAGGAGAACCTGCAGATGGGCCTGTACCTGCGCCCGAAGAAGTTCGCCGAGCGGCTCGAGGTCATCTACGACCTGTTCCCGGTCCTCGGACAGCGGCGGACGCAGCGGGCGGGCTCGCTGTCGGGAGGTGAACGGCAGTCGGTCGCGATGGCCCGCGCGCTGATGATGGACCCGAAGGTGCTGCTGCTCGACGAGCCCTCCGCGGGCCTGTCGCCGGTGCGCCAGGACGAGACGTTCATCCGCACGCGCCGGATCAACAAGGCCGGGGTGTCGATCATCATGGTCGAGCAGAACGCGCGACGCTGTCTGCAGATCTGCGATCGTGGGTACGTGCTCGACCAGGGGAGGAACGCGTACTCGGGCACCGGGCGTGAGCTCGCCGACGACCCGAAGGTCATCGAGCTCTACCTGGGGACGCTCGCCAAGGACGTCGACTCCGCTCGCTGAGCGGGGTCGACCCGCGGGTACTGCTGTGGGGGTGGTACCCGCATCCCGACGGGGCCGCGCAGGCTGCTGATGCGCCGCGCGGCCCCGTCCTCATGCCCCGGGCGTCGTCAGGCCCGGGGCGGCGTCGCAGTCGTGGTGGTCGTGGTGGTCGTGGCGGTCGTCGCGGACGTCGCGTTCGTGGCGCCGAGACGCCGGCGTGTCAGCGTGACGCCGCGGACACACCGAGACGCCGCCGGATCCGGGTGCGTCTCGCGTCGACCGAGGCGTCTCGCGTTTCGCGTCTCGCGTCGACGCCCGCGTCTCGCCGCCGCCACCTGCGTCCGGCCCGGCCGGGAGGCGCGACCCACCCCCGCCCCGCCGGCCCGGCCCGCGCACGCCGGCTCCCCGTCCGTCGGCTAGCGTGACGCACGTGCGGACCCCCGGCCCCCTCGTGCTCGACGCCCTCGTCTGGGTCGTCTTCGCCGTGCTCTTCGTGGGCGCCGCACTGCTGGTCAAGGTCGCCGCCGCCCTGCTCGCGGTCCTCGTCGTGCTCGCGCTCCTGCTCGGCCTGGTCCTCCGGGCCCTGCGGAAGCGACGGACACGACCGCGACGCTGAGCCGCACCCGCACCCGCACCCGCACCCGCACCAGCACCAGCACCAGCACCCGCACCCGCACCAGCACCAGCAGCAGTGACCCCACCGGTACGGCGTCGCCCTGCACCGTCCACCCGTCCCACTCCGGGACCCCGCCCGCTAGGCTTGCCCGGTGACTGAAGTCGAGATCGGTGCAGGCAAGCGCGGCCGTCGGGCGTACGCGTTCGACGACATCGCGGTGGTCCCCTCGCGGCGCACCCGCGACCCGCACGACGTGAGCGTGCAGTGGTCGATCGACGCGTTCACCTTCGCGTCGCCGATCCTCTCGGCGCCGATGGACTCGGTGTCCTCGCCGGCGACGGTCATCCAGATGGGCGAGCTCGGGATCCTGGGCGTGCTCGACCTCGAGGGCCTGTGGACCCGGTACGAGGACCCGACGCCGTACTACGAGGAGATCAAGACCCTCACGGACGGCAACGTCACGAAGCGCATGCAGGAGATCTACTCCGAGCCGGTCAAGGCCGAGCTGATCACCGCGCGCCTGGCCGAGATCCGTGCCGCCGGGGTGCCGGTCGCCGGTTCGCTCAGCCCGCAGCGCACGCAGGAGTTCTCGCAGACGGTCGTCGACGCCGGTGTCGACCTGTTCGTCATCCGCGGCACGACGGTCTCGGCGGAGCACGTCTCCCAGAACCAGGAGCCGCTCAACCTCAAGAAGTTCATCTACGAGCTCGACGTGCCGGTCATCGTGGGCGGTGCCTCGACGTACACGTCGGCGCTGCACCTCATGCGCACCGGTGCCGCGGGCGTGCTCGTCGGCTTCGGCGGCGGGGCGGCCTCGACGACCCGCGCCGCCCTCGGCATCCACGCACCGATGGCGACCGCGGTGGCCGACGTCGCCGGTGCCCGACGCGACTACATGGACGAGTCCGGCGGCCGCTACGTGCACGTCATCGCGGACGGCGGGCTCGACACCGCCGGTGACATCGTCAAGGCGATCGCCGTCGGCGCGGACGCCGTCATGCTCGGCACCGCACTGGCCCGCGCGACCGAGGCCCCGGGTGGTGGCTTCCACTGGGGTGCCGAGGCACACCACGCCGAGCTGCCCCGCGGTCGTCGGGTCGAGGTCGGGCAGATCGCCCCGCTCGAGAACGTGCTGAACGGGCCGACGCCGTCGTGGGACGGCCGCGCGAACCTGGTCGGTGCGCTGCGTCGGTCGATGGCCACCACCGGATACTCCGACGTCAAGGAGTTCCAGCGAGTAGAAGTGGTCGTGGCGCCGTACCACCAGCAGTGACGGTGGCACCCGTGCTCCCGCACGGGTGACGCCTCGGCGCTCCCGTGCGCGGAGGCCGGCTCCGTGCGCGCAACCCGCACGGAGGCGACGATGGCCAAGCCAGCCAGCAGCACCACGCAGACCAGCACGGACGCGACGAGCGCAGGTGCCGAGAGCACCGTCGAGGACGCCCGGCATGCCACGGCACCGAGCGCGAGCGTCGGCTTCGACCCGGCGGCCAAGCTCGGTCCGGAGGAGCGCGCCGCCGCGATCGAGGCGATGAAGACCCGGGAGCTCGACGTCCTGGTGGTCGGCGGCGGCATCGTCGGCGGTGGCAGCGCGCTCGACGCCGTCACCCGCGGCCTGAGCGTCGGCATCGTCGAGGCCCGCGACTGGGGCTCGGGGACGTCGAGCCGCTCGTCGAAGCTCGTGCACGGCGGCATCCGCTACCTCGAGCAGCTGAACTTCGCGCTCGTCCGCGAGGCCCTGATCGAACGCGGCCTGCTGCTGCAGCGCATCGCTCCGCACCTGGTGAAGCCCGTTCGCTTCCTCTACCCGCTCAACCACCGCGTGTGGGAGCGCTTCTACATCGGCATCGGCATGGCGATGTACGACGTCTTCAGCTGGTCCGGCGGTCGTCCGCCCGGGGTCCCGCACCACCGGCACCTCAGCCGCAAGCAGGTCCTCAAGAACATGCCGGGCCTGAAGAAGGACGCCTTCGTCGGCGGCATGACCTACTACGACGCCCAGGTCGACGACGCCCGCTACGTCGCGTCGCTCGTGCGCACCGCAGCGTCGTACGGCGCGCACGCGGCGAGCCGGGTCCGCATCGAGGGGTTCATCAAGGTCGGGGAGCGGGTGGTCGGGGCGCACGCGCACGACATCCAGACGGGCGAGAAGTTCGACATCCGGGCGAAGCAGGTCGTGAACGCGACGGGCGTCTGGACCGACGACACCCAGGCGATGGTCGGCACCCGCGGGCAGTTCAAGGTGCGGGCGTCGAAGGGCGTGCACCTCGTGATCCCGCGCGACCGCTTCCAGTCGAACACCGGCATGATCCTCCGCACCGAGAAGAGCGTGCTCTTCGTCATCCCGTGGGGCCGGCACTGGCTCGTCGGCACGACGGACACCGACTGGAACCTCGACAAGGCGCACCCGGCGGCGACCGCGGCGGACATCGACTACATCCTCGAGCACGTGAACAAGGTCCTCGCGGTGCCGCTCACCCGCGAGGACGTCGAGGGCGTCTACGCCGGCCTCCGACCGCTGCTCGCGGGCGAGTCGGACCAGACGTCGCAGCTCAGCCGTGAGCACGTCGTCGCGCACACCGCTCCGGGCCTGGTCGTGGTCGCGGGCGGCAAGTGGACGACCTACCGCGTGATGGGCAAGGACGCCATCGACGAGGCGGTCGCGGCGATGGACGGCAAGATCCCGGCGTCGACGACCGAGGACATCCCGCTGGTCGGTGCCGAGGGCTACCCGGCGGCCTGGAACCGTCGCGGGCGCACCGCTCGGCAGTTCGGCGTGCACAAGGTCCGGATCGAGCACCTGCTCAACCGGTACGGAACCCAGGCCACCGAGGTGCTGCAGCTCGTCGAGCAGGACCCGTCGCTCGCCGAGCCGCTGCCGCAGGCGGACGACTACATCGGTGCCGAGGTCGTCTACGCGGCCTCGCACGAGGGCGCCCTGCACCTGGAGGACGTCCTCGCTCGCCGCACCCGCATCTCGATCGAGGCGTGGGACCGCGGAGAAGAGGCGGCCCCGGTCGCCGCGAAGCTCATGGCCGGCGTGCTCGGGTGGGACCAGGAGACGACCGAGCACGAGGTGTCGAACTACCTGAAGCGCGTCGCCGCCGAGCGCGAGTCGCAGCTGCAGCCCGACGACGAGTCGGCCGACCGGGTGCGCCTCGAGGCGCCGGACATCGCGTTCGGCTTCGACGAGGACGACGTGGTGGTCGGCGGTGGCCGGTCGAGCGGTGCCGACGGCGCGAAGGCGACGGACGAGCAGGTCGAGGGCGAGAAGACGAGCGAACCGCGGTAGGTCACCGACGGGAGGCGCGTGGCGGCCCCGCCATGCGCCTCCCGTCCGTCGCCTCGCCGCGTCCCTCCCGCGAAACGCAACCTCGGCGGTTCCCCGCAGCGCTACTCCGCTGCGAGCTGTCGCCGACGTTGCGTGTTGCGGGTGCGGGTCCGGACGGCGGTGCCGACGAGCACGGCCGGGATCGCGATGACCGCCGCCGTGCTCGTCAGGTACAGCACGCCGGACCAGATCGTGTGCGCGGCGCCGTCGGTCGGCCACGAGTCAGCGACGTCCATGCCGAGCCAGAAGCCCGACTGGAACGTCGCGAGGGCGCCCGCAGCGAGGACGCCGAGGTGCAGCACCGCGATCGTCGTCGCCGGCAGCCGCGACGCGAGTCCGACGACCGCGGCGGTGAGCGCCAGCCCCACACCGATCCCTGCGACCACGAGCACGCCGACGACGTCCTGCGCCACGTCGTTGCCCACGTCCACCCGCGCGTAGATCTGCGCGAGCGAGCGCCCCGGCACCGCGCCGAGCGGATCCAGCACGAGTGCGTTCACGGCCAGCAGCGCCGCGTAGGCCGCGACGACCACCACCCCGACGACGGCGACGACGATGCGGGCACGGCCCCCGGTGTTCCCCATGCGGCGAGGCTAGCGACGGGCCGGACCGGCACGCGTCCACCGACCGGATGACCCGTGGAATGGGCCGCCGCACCCGGTGGTTATCATCGGGGTACTCACCAAGGGAGCCATCATGGTCGACGTCCATCGCGTCAAACTCCCCGGAGTCGGCGTGCTGCACAGCTTCTACACCGACGACGGTGGCAAGTGCGGTGTCATCACGCACCGGTCGGGGCACTCCGACCTCATCTCGTTCGCCGACGTCTCCGACGGCGCGGACAAGTCGGAGAAGGTCTCGCTCCGCCTGAGCGAGGACGAGGCGCACACCCTCGCCGAACTGCTCGGCGGTACCCGGATCACCGAGGGCCTCGACAAGCTCGACGAGATCCCCGGCCTGTCGATCGACTGGTTCAGCGTCGACTACGAGGACGCCATCGCCGGCAAGCCCCTCGGCGACCTGCACGACTCGGGCTTCATCGGCCTGACCGTCGTCGCCGTGGTCCGCGGCGACAGCGCCAACCCCGCGCCCTCGCCGGACTTCGTCGTGTTCCCCGGTGACACCATCGTCGTCGCCGGCGCTCCCGAGAAGGTCGCCAAGGCGTTCTCCTTCTACCGCAGCGGACAGCTGGCGGCGGCTGCCGCCGAGGCGCCGCCCGGGAGCTGACCCGTGCATCTCGGCGGCGAACTGCTCACCATCGGTGTGCTCTTCGTCATCGCCTACGTGCTCGGGCGCCTGGGCAAGACGATCGGTCTGCCCGCCATCCCGATCTACATGGTGGTCGGGCTCATCGCGAGCCCGCACACCCCGTGGATCGGCCTCAACGTCGAGTCGCACACGATCGAGCTCATCGCGACCTTCGGGCTCATCCTCCTGCTCTTCAACCTCGGGCTGGAGTTCGACCAGGAGGAGTTCTACGGCAACGCCGGGAAGCTCCTGGTCTCCGGCGGCACGTACGTCGCCATCAACATGGGCGTCGGGTTCGCCTTCGGGTTCTCGCTCGGCTGGGGCACGCGAGAGGCCCTGATCATCGCGGGCATGACGGCCACGTCGTCGAGTGCGATCGTCACGAAGCTGCTCATCGAGCTGCGGCGCCTGGCGAACGACGAGACCCCGATGATCCTGGGCGTCACCGTCATCGAGGACGTCTTCATCGCCATCTACCTGGCGATCGTCTCCGTGGTGCTCTCCGGCGACACGAACCTCTGGGCCGTGGTCGGCAAGCTCGCGCTCGCGTTCGGCTTCCTCATCGTCATGTTCACGCTCGCCCGGTTCGCCGGCAAGTGGGTGTCGAAGATCTTCGCCACCCGCGACGACGAGCTGTTCACGGTGCTGTTCTTCGGGCTGGCGGTGATGTTCGGCGGCATCGGTGACCTGCTCGGCGTGACCGACGCCATCGGTGCGTTCGTGATCGGCCTGCTCTGCGGTGCGACCCGGTACCGGGACCGTATCGAGCAGCTGGCGCTCCCGATGCGCGACGTGTTCGCGGCGTTCTTCTTCGTGAACTTCGGCCTCGGACTCGACCTGTCGACCTTCGGCGAGGTGCTCTGGCCCGTCCTCGGCGCGATCGGCATGACCATCGTGCTGAACGCCGTCGCCGGGCAGCTCGTCGCCCGCATGAACGGCTTCAACGTCCAGCAGGGGATCAACACCGCGGTGATCCTGGTCAACCGCGGCGAGTTCGCGCTGATCCTCGCGACGCTGTCGGCTGCCGCCGGCCTGGAGGCGCGGATCACCGCCTTCGCGGGCCTCTACGTCCTCGTGATGGCCGTCCTGGGTCCGCTGCTCGCCGTCAACTCGGACCGGATCGGCCGCCTCGTGGTGCGTCCCGCCCGGGTGGCGCGGCTGCGCCAGCGCCTGCGCGACCGGCTCGGCCGCGGCACGGGCCGATCGGGAACGGACGGCGCTGCCGGCGCTGCCGGTGTCGGGATCCCGGCCGGACCGGCCCTCGACGAGGCGATCGACACCGCCGCCGAGGCCGGCGTCGCCGACCAGGACGCGGCGGCCGCCGCGCGTCGTGCCGAGCGGGACCGCCAGTTCGCCGAGGAGTTCGCCCTCGTGGAGGCTGCGGGCAGGGAAGAGCGCGAGAATGGGTCACCGGAGCCGACGACGAGCGAACCCGTGACGTCGCCGGTGGACATCCCTGCCGAGCGCCCGAAGCGCCCGGTCCGCCAGCGCGATCCGGAGTACTGATACAGATGTGGGCCGTAGCCCGACGACCGAGGTGGATCGCACTGCTCCTGCTGGCGCTCGTGCTCGCCGGGACCTTCGCGGGCCTCGGCAAGTGGCAGCTCGAGCGGAGCATCGCGAACGGCAAGCCCCTGCCGGCGACGACCGAGACCCGCAAGGCCCTCGACGACGTCACCGAGCCCGGCCGTGCGGCGTCGGAGTCCATCGCCGGGCAGCGCATCTCCGTCACGGGCACGTTCGTCGCGGGTGACACGACGATCCTGACCGGGCGGTCCGGCGGCGGCACCTACCAGGCGATCGGACACCTCGTCGACACGGAGACCGGTGCGAGCCTGCCGGTCGTGATCGGCTGGTCCGACCAGCGGCGACAGGCCGAGGCCGGCGGCGAGCGCCTCACCGACGGCCAGGAGCTCACGGTGCAGGGGCGCTACTACCCGGCAGAGTCCCCGGACCAGGACGCCTACAGCAAGGGTGAGTACTCGGCCGTGGCCCCGGCCCGGTTCGTGAACACCTGGAAGGCCTTCGATGACCGGATGTACATCGGGTACGTCGTCGCCGACGGCACCACCGCGAAGGCCGCCGACCTCGGCACCATCGCCGACCGTGCTCCGACGCGCGAGGTCCGCTTCGACTGGCTCAACCTCTTCTACGCGATCGAGTGGGTCGTGTTCGCCGGGTTCGCCGTGTTCCTCTGGTACCGGTTCGTGAAGGACGCCTGGGAGCGCGAGCAGGAGGACGCCCGCGAGGCCGCGGCCGCGGACACCGACGCCGCCGGGAGCCCGGGGGAGCCCGCCGAGCCCGCCCGGTCGCACCGGTAGGATCGACCCCATGGCCCTGACCGTCCGCACGCGTGACATCCCGAAGATCCCGGGCGCGGTGAAGTGGTACCGCGTCTCCGCGTACATCACCGGCGTGCTGCTGCTCGCGCTCGTGATCGAGGTCGTCATCAAGTACACGCCGCTGCAGCTCGAGATGCAGCTCGGCAACGGCCCGTTCTTCGTGCCGAACGGCACCGCGGGCGAAGCACCCGGCACGTTCAACCTGTCTATCGCGATCCTCATCGCGCACGGCTGGCTCTACGTGCTGTACCTGTTCACGGACTTCCGCCTGTGGAGCATCATGCGCTGGAGGCCGTCGCGCTTCCTGCTCATCGCCCTCGGCGGCATCATCCCGTTCATGTCCTTCGTGGTGGAGCACCGCATGCAGCAGAAGGCCATGGACACCTACCACGAGCTGACCGCTGCCCAGCAGCGTGAGAAGGAGGCCGCTCGGTGAGCGAGACCGAACAGCGCCCTGTCCTGGTCGTCGACTTCGGCGCGCAGTACGCCCAGCTGATCGCACGGCGCGTGCGCGAGGCGAACGTCTACAGCGAGATCGTCCCGCACTCGATCACGGCGGACGAGGTCCGCGAGAAGGACCCGGCGGCCATCGTGCTCTCCGGTGGTCCGTCGTCCGTGTACGAGGACGGTGCGCCGTCCCTCGACGGCGAGATCCTCGACCTCGGCGTGCCCGTGCTCGGCATCTGCTACGGCTTCCAGGCCATGGCGAAGTCGCTCGGCGGCGAGGTCGCGCACACCGGCCTCCGCGAGTACGGCGCCACCGACGTGACCGTGTCGGGCACCGACAGCGTGCTGCTCGGTGACCAGCCCGAGTCCCAGGTCACGTGGATGTCGCACGGCGACTCCGTGGCGAAGGCGCCGGAGGGCTTCGCGGTCCTCGCGTCGAGCGCCTCGACCCCGGTCGCCGCGTTCGCCTCCGACGAGCGCAAGCTCTACGGCGTGCAGTGGCACCCCGAGGTGAAGCACTCCGCGTACGGCCAGGCCGTGCTCGAGAACTTCCTGCACCGCGCCGCAGGCCTCCCCGGTGACTGGAACTCCGCGAACGTCATCGAGGAGCAGGTCGAGCGGATCCGCGCGCAGGTGGGCTCGGCACGCGTCATCGCCGGGCTCTCGGGCGGTGTCGACTCCGCCGTCGCCGCGGCCCTGGTGCACAGGGCCGTCGGTGACCAGCTCACCTGCGTCTTCGTCGACCACGGGCTCCTGCGCGCCGACGAGCGCAAGCAGGTGGAGGAGGACTACGTCGCCTCGACCGGTGTCCGCCTGGTCACGGTCGACGCCGAGCAGCAGTTCCTCGACGCCCTCGCCGGCGTCAGCGACCCCGAGCAGAAGCGCAAGATCATCGGGCGCGAGTTCATCCGCACGTTCGAGGCGGCGGCCGAGGCCCTCGTGCTCGAGGCGCGCGGCGACGACGACGCCGGAGAGGTCAAGTTCCTCGTCCAGGGCACGCTCTACCCCGACGTGGTCGAGTCCGGCGGCGGATCCGGCACCGCGAACATCAAGTCGCACCACAACGTCGGCGGCCTGCCCGAGGACATGACGTTCGAGCTCGTCGAGCCGCTGCGCACCCTGTTCAAGGACGAGGTGCGAGCCGTCGGCCGCGAGCTCGGGCTGCCCGAGGTCATCGTCGGCCGCCAGCCGTTCCCCGGCCCCGGGCTCGGCATCCGCATCGTCGGCGAGGTCACGAAGGACCGCCTCGAGCTGCTCCGGGCCGCGGACAAGATCGCGCGCGAGGAGCTCACCGCGGCCGGCCTCGACGAGGAGATCTGGCAGTGCCCGGTCGTCCTGCTCGCCGACGTCCGCTCCGTGGGCGTCCAGGGTGACGGTCGTACCTACGGCCACCCGATCGTGCTCCGTCCGGTCTCGTCGGAGGACGCCATGACCGCCGACTGGACGCGCCTGCCGTACGACACCCTGGCGAAGATCTCGAACCGCATCACGAACGAGGTCTCCGACGTGAACCGCGTCGTGCTCGACGTCACGTCGAAGCCGCCGGGGACGATCGAGTGGGAGTGACCACTCCCTGACGCCCCGAGGGCCCGGTACGCACTGCGTGCCGGGCCCTCGCCGTGTCTCCGTGCCGCTTTCAGCCCGTCCGGGTCGCCCGGTTGGTCCGCCCCGGTCGCGCGACGTGCCGCCAGCGGACGTGCCGGTCGCACGACATGCCGCTCGTGCGAGAGGTGAGCGGCATGTCATGCGACGAGAACATGTCGGGGCGGGCGCCGACCTCCCGACACACGACGAAGGGCCCCGGCGTGTGCCGGGGCCCTTCGTGTCGATCAGGTGCGAGCTACTCGCGGTTGCTCGCCAGGATCGCGAGGATGCGCAGGATCTCGATGTACAGCCACACCAGGGTGACGATGAGGCCGAACGCCGCGGTCCAGGCGTAGATGCGGGGAGCGCCGCGCTGGACGCCGGTCTTGATCTGGTCGAAGTCGAGCACCAGCGAGTACGCCGCCATGAGCACCACGAAGATGCCGATGATGACGCCCAGCGGGATGCCGAAGATCTCGAAGCTCCGGAGACCGAACGCGGAGTTCGTCACGCCGGTCCACATGAGCACGAGGTTCACGAGCGAGAAGACCAGGTAGCCGACCATCGCGACGAGGAAGAACCGGGTCGCCTTCGGCGTCGCACGCACCTTGCCGGACGTGAAGAGCAGCAGCGTGACCGCGAAGACACCGAGGGTGCCGAACACGGCCTGCGTGACGATGCCGTCGAACTGGCTGTTGAACATCGCCGAGATGCCGCCGACGAACAGGCCCTCGAAGAACGCGTACGCCAGGACGAGCCCCGGTGACGGCTTCTTCTTGAACGTGTTGACGAGCGCGAGCACGAACCCGACGATCGCGCCGACGATCCAGACGATCGGCGGCAGGTTCCAGCCGGCGACGGCGCCGACGAGGAGCACGCCGAACGCGAGCAGCGTCTTGACGATGGTGTCTTCGTACGACATGCGGTCGGTGTCGACCGGGCTCGCCGTCGGGCGGTCGTACATGTACTGCAGCTGCTCGGGCGTCATGCCGCCCTGCTGCGGGTACTGTCCCTGCTGTGGGGTGCGTCCCCAGCCCGCCTGCTGCTGACCAGCGCCGGCGCCCCAGGCGCCACGGCCCTGGTCGTTGAAGGCGGGGGACTGGTCGAAACCGGGCTTGAAGGCCATGGTGTCCTCTTCCTCGGAGATTTACGTCCTCTCAGCCTAGGGGCGCCCCGTCGCGGAAGGCTGAGGATTCGCGGCGAGCGGAAGCGGGACCCGGTGGTCCCGACACCGGGAGCCTACGGTCGCGGTCTGCGTGGCTGCCCCGAGCTCGTCGTGAGCTGGCCGACCGCCGGACGGGCGCCTGCGGGGCGGTGTCGGGACGTGCCTCCCGGTCGGTCGGTGCCCGCACGTCGTCGGTCGGTGACCGCCGGAGCCGACCGGACCTGCGGGTACAGCCACGAGATCAGCGCGACCGAGACGACCATGAGCAGCAGCCAGGCGACGACCTTCGTCGGCGCGACCGGCTGCCACGCTCCCGCCTGCGCCGGGTAGGACCAGGCGCCGGCCCAGGTCGCGACGTTCTCGGCCAGCCAGATGAACAGCGCGACGAGCGCCATCGCGAGCAGGACCGGCATCCGCAGCGTCGCGCGGTGCACGCGGACGTGCATCGTGGTGCGTGCGAACAGGGCCACGACCAGGGCGAGCAGCACGTACCGCGCGTCCCACACGAAGTGGTGCCCGAAGAAGTTCGCGTAGATGCCCGCCGCGACGAGCACGAGCGACCACTGCCGCGGGTACCGGTCGAAGCGCAGGTCGAACAGCCGCACGACCCGGACCATGTACGACCCGACCGCGCCGTACATGAACCCGGAGAAGAGCGGCACGCCCGCCACCACGAGCCAGCCGTCGCCCGCGTACTCCCACGACCCGACGTGGGTCTTGAAGACCTCCATAACCGTGCCGACCACGTGGAAGACCAGCACCACCCGGAGCTCCCGGACCGTCTCGAGGCCGAACACGAGCATCGCGACCTGGATCGCCGCCGCGGACATCGTGAGGACGTCGTTCCGGGCCCCGGGAGGCACGGTCAGGTGCACCACGACCATCGTCGCGAGGAGCAGCGCCCCGAACGTGCACGCCCACGCCTGCTTCGCGCCGAACACCAGGAACTCGGTGAGGGCGAGACGGCCCGGGCGGTGCGGCTGGTGCCCGGCGTCGAGCAGGCGGCGGGCCGCGCGGTCGATGCGGGCCTCGACGGCGGTGGAGAGGTGTCGGACGGTCACGGAGCGACCCTCCGCGGGCGGCCTGGGAACGAGGGGCGACGGCTGAACGGATGTGTCCACAGGCACACCGTGAGGACACCTGCGGGCAGGGTCGAGCGGCTACGGTTCGGCGCATGACCCGTGTGATCGCCCACCGTGGTGCCTCCGGCCACCGACCGGAGCACTCCCGGAGTGCCTACGAACTGGCCGTCGGCCTCGGTGCCGACGCGATCGAGCCGGACCTCGTGCCGACGAAGGACGGCGTGCTCGTGCTGCGGCACGAGAACGAGGTGTCCGGCACGACGGACGTCGCCGACCACCCCGAGTTCGCACACCTGCGGACGACGAAGACCGTCGACGGCCAGAGCGTGACGGGCTGGTTCACCGAGGACTTCACGTGGGACGAGCTGCGGACGCTCCGGGTCCGGGAGCGCCTTCCCCGGCTGCGTCCGGCCTCGGCCGCGCGCGACGGCGAGGACGGCGTCCTGCGACTCGAGGACCTGCTCGCGATCCTCGACGCGGCTCCACGCCCGGTCGGGCTCGTCGCCGAGGTCAAGCACGCGCACTTCTTCGAGCAGGCCGGGTTCCCGATGGCGCAGCTGCTCGACGACACGCTCGGGGACGCCGGGTGGCGCGGCGACGATCGGCTGACGATCGAGTCGTTCGAGAAGACGGTGCTCCGTCAGCTCGGCGCACGGGGGACGGGTGGTCGGCTCGTGTACCTCCAGGAGGCCCGTGGCAGTGCCGCGGACGAGGTCGCCGCCCACGGATCGGCGGCTCCCTCGTGGGCGTCGGAGCGCACGGACGCCGCGCTGGCCGGGTTCGCCGCGGAGTTCCACGGCATCAGCGTCGACCTGAAGACCCTGATGGCGGGGGTCGACAGCGTCGCCGTCGACGACCCGCGCCCGGTCCGGAGCGTCATCGTCGAGCGCGCACACGCTGCGGGGCTCGCCGTCTACACGTGGACGCTCCGGCCGGAGAACCGGTTCCTGCCGGCGCCACTGCGGCGCGGGGGCGACGTGGCAGCGCACGGCGACTGGGAGCGGTGGTTCACCTCGGTCGTGCGGACCGGGGTGGACGGGGTGTTCGCGGACCACCCGGACCTGGCGGTGCGGGCGCGGTCACTCGTCGAGAGCGCCACCGACTGATCCGTCAGCTCCGCACGTCCGCACGCCGCGGAGTCGACGTCGCTGCACCGCCGCGGTCGCGCGGACGGTCCGCCAGGTGGCGATCGCAGCAGCGGCCGCAGCCGAGACCGAGATGAGCAGGCGGAAGGCCGGGAGGGGTGCCCACGCGTGGGACCAGTACGTCTCGAGCACCCACACGCAGAGCGCCGCCAGGCCGCCGGCGAGCAGTGCGTGCGCGACGACGTGCACGCCGCGGCGGGCGGAGATCCGGGCGAGCGCCCACCCGAGTGCGTACGTGCAGGGGAGCGCCACGACCCCGCCCCCGATCGTCACGAGCCCCGCGACGACGGCGAGGAGGACGATCGTGAGGGCGAGAGCGGGCGGGCCCTCGGGGCTCCCGATGCCGCCGTCGGCGAGGAAGGACCAGCCGGCCCCGACCGTGATCGTCACGGGCGTCGTGACGAACGACATCCAGACCCAGCTCCGCTCGACGAGCTCGAGGGCGTCACCTGCGGTCCACGTCCTCATGCCCGACAGCCTGTCCGCCGTCGGACCCGATCCCGGTCCTGGTGCGTCGCAGTGTGTCCCGCGGCCCACGGACCGCAGCCGCTGCGCCTGTCGGAGGGCGCGCCTAGACTGACCCGGTCATGACGATCGTGCTCGACCCCTTCGACCAGTCCCCCGAGCCGGGCGCGGGCAACCGCCCCGGCGGGTACGACGACCCCTTCACGGCGGGTCTCAACCCCCAGCAGAAGGAAGCCGTCGAGTACCGCGGCGAGTCCCTGCTCATCGTGGCGGGTGCCGGATCGGGCAAGACGAGCGTGCTCACCCGCCGCATCGCCCTGCTGCTGGCGAACCGCGAGGCCTGGCCGTCGCAGATCCTCGCCATCACGTTCACGAACAAGGCCGCCGCCGAGATGCGCGAGCGCGTGCAGGCACTGGTCGGGCAGGCCGCCGAGGGCATGTGGATCTCGACGTTCCACTCGGCGTGCGTACGGATCCTCCGGCGCGAGGCCGAGCGCTTCGGGTTCCCGCAGTCGTTCACGATCTACGACTCCGCGGACTCCCGTGCGCTCCTCAAGCGGATCATCAAGGAGCTCGAGGCGGACTCCCTCGGGCTGACCGTCGGCGCCGCGGCGTCGAAGATCTCGAAGCTCAAGAACGAGCTGCAGGACGTCGACACCTACGCCCGGAACATCAACGTGAACGACCCGCAGGAGGTCATGTTCACGGAGGTGTTCCGGCGCTACACGAACGAGCTCCGCCGGGCGAACGCCTTCGACTTCGACGACCTGATCGGGCAGACCGTCTTCCTGTTCCGCGCGTTCCCCGAGGTCGCCGCGCTCTACCAGCGCCGCTTCCGGTTCGTCCTGGTCGACGAGTACCAGGACACCAACCACGCGCAGTACGCCCTGATCCGCGAGCTCACCCGCCCGGTGCCCGTCGAGCAGGTCGACAAGCTGGAGGACACCGGACAGCACGTCGCCCGGATGCGCGAGGCCGACGGGTCGATCGCCCCGGCATCGCTCACCGTCGTCGGTGACTCGGACCAGTCGATCTACGCCTTCCGCGGCGCGGACATCCGGAACATCGTCGAGTTCGAGCGGGACTTCCCGAACTCGAAGGTGATCCTGCTCGAGCAGAACTACCGGTCGACGCAGACGATCCTCGACGCTGCGAACGCCGTCATCGCGAACAACTTCGACCGCCAGGCGAAGAACCTGTTCACCGACGTCGGGGCCGGCGACAAGATCGTCGGCTTCACCGGGTACACCGGCCACGACGAGGCGCAGTTCGTCGCCGACGAGATCCAGCGCCTGCACGACGAGGGCACGTCGTACCGGGACATGGCCGTGTTCTACCGGACCAACTCGCAGACGCGTGCGCTCGAGGAGATCTTCATCCGCTCGGCGATCCCGTACCGGGTGCTCGGCGGCACGAAGTTCTACGAGCGTGCGGAGATCAAGGACGCCATGGCGTACCTGATCACCGTCGCCAACCCGGCCGATCCGCTGTCGCTCCGGCGCATCCTCAACGTGCCCAAGCGCGGCATCGGTGCCGTGACGGAGACGGCACTGCAGCGCTACGCCGACGAGCACGAGACCTCGATGCGCGACGCCCTGCGGCACGCCGACGAGCTCGGGTTCGGGCCGAAGGTGCGGACCGCGATCACGTCGTTCGCAGCGCTGCTCGACGACGTCGCTTCGCGCGCCGCCACCCAGCCGGTGGTCGACACGCTCACGCAGCTGCTCGACGGCTCCGGGCTGCTCGAGAACCTGCGGAAGTCGCCCGACGCGCAGGACGCGGCGCGTGCGGACAACATCGACGAGCTCGTGGCGGTGACGCGGGAGTTCCAGAAGAACAACCCCGAGGGCACCCTGTCCGACTTCCTGACCGAGGTCTCCCTGGTCGCAGCGGCCGACGAGCTCGACGACTCGTCCGGCACCGTGTCGCTCATGACGCTGCACACGGCGAAGGGCCTGGAGTACGACGCGGTGTTCCTCACCGGCGTCGAGGAAGACCTGCTGCCGCACCGGATGTCCGCGAACGAGCCGGGCGGCCCCGCCGAGGAACGCCGGCTCTTCTACGTCGGCATCACCCGAGCGAAGAAGTCGCTCTTCCTGTCGCTGGCGATGACCCGCGCGCAGTTCGGCGACGTCAACGTGGCGATGCCGTCCCGCTTCCTGCAGGAGATCCCCGAGGGACTGATCGAGTGGAAGCAGTCGCCCGGCATGGCGAACAGCCGTGGGGGGACCGAACCGCGCGCGCTGAACGCCCGTCGCGGTGGCGGTCCGGGTGGCTTCGGCGGTGCCGGCGGGGGCGGCGGGGGCTACCGCGGCGGTGGCGGCTTCGGCGGCGGTTCCTACGACCGTGCGGCCGCGGCGGCGAAGACCCGTCCGAAGACCGAGTGGGCGAACCGGGTGTCCGGGCAGGTCCGGGACAACGGTGACATGGAACTCGTCGCCGGAGACCGCATCAAGCACGTCGACTTCGGCGAGGGCACGGTGTCCGCGGTGACCGGGCAGGGCGCGAAGCGCATCGCCGAGATCGCCTTCGACGCCGCGGGTCGCAAGAAGTTGCTCATCAAGATCGCGCCGATCGAGAAGCTCTGACGGCAGCGGGCGCGGTGGTGCCGGTCGACCCGGGCGGGTCGACCGGCACCCGGTCAGCTCAGCGATCCACGGGGGACCACTTCCCGTCCATCTCCGAGCGCTCCTCGTCGGTCATGGGTCGGACGTCCTCCGTGCCGTCGGCGTTGCGCGAGACCGCGATGCCGCCCGCTCCGGGGTCCTGTGCGGCGGCAGCCGGGGCGCTCGTCGTGCTCGCAGCGGGGTCGGTCGGTGTCGCGGGCGCGGCGTTCGCGACGGACGTCCCGCCGACGAGGGCTGCGCCCAGCGCGCAGGTGGCGACGGCGGTGGCGAGCAGGTGCTTCGAGGTGGTCATGGTTCCTCCTGGGATCGGGGAGCGGCGGCTGGTCCGGCGCTCCTGAGTCCAGGGAACAGCATGTGATGTTCCAGATTCCGCACTCGCAGGTGATCTCTGGACGATGACCACCCGGCGCTCAGCCCGCGTGCTGATCGAGCCGCGCCGCGGTCGAGGGCGGGAGGTCAGCGCACCATCCGGACCGCATCGAGCCCGTGCGGGCCGATCGGTTCGTGCTTGACGGTGCCGTCCCGCTCGAAGCCGTTCCGGCGGTAGAAGGCCTCGGCGCGCGCGTTGCCGTCGGCGACCCAGAGGAACGCGGGCGCGGTGCCGATCGCGGCGTCGAGCAACGCCTGTCCGACGCCCGCTCCGTGCTGCGCGGCGAGGACGTCGATGCCCTCGAGCTCGCGGTCCCGCGGGGCCTCGCCGCGACCGGGCCCCGCGGACGCCCAGCCGACGATCGCGTCGCCGACGGTGGCGACGAGCACGTCGACACCGGGCTCGGCGATGATCCCGCGCCATCGTGCCGCGCGGGCATCGACGTCGAGGGCCGCGAGGAACTCCGCCGGCAGGAGGTGGGCGTAGGCCTCGCGCCACGCCTGCACGTGCACGGCGGCGATCGCGTCGGCGTCTCGCACGTCGGCCGGTCGGACGGTGAGCGCGTGCGTGGTCCCCATCCGACGACGGTACCGCTGGCCCTGCCGTCGGCGTCGAACCACGTTCCCGACGTCGAACCAGCACCGGCGGCTGGTTCGATGTCGGAGTCCTGGTTCGACGTGCCGCTGCACAACGCGGAGCACGTCGCGCCGTGGGGTTCCGTGGCGCGAGGTGCTCACGGTTGTGCGGGGCGCCGCCGGCCCCGCCGCGCCAGCCGCGCCCGCGGCCGACCGCGCCGACCGCGCAGCGCTACGGCTGCAGCCGCGCCACGTCCCAGCCGTCACCGGCGCGGACGTACTGCAGCCGCCGGTGCATCCGGTCGCGGCTGCCCTGCCAGAACTCCACCACGTCGGGCTCGAGCCGCCACGCCACCCAGCCCTCGGGGCGCGGCACGTCGTCGTCGCTCTCGTCGAGCAGCACGTTCGCGTCGTCGATCAGGTCCTGCAGCGTGCGCGGTTCGAGCACGTCCGACTGGTCGGCGATCGCGGTGGCGGCGCGTGACTTCGGCGAGCGGTCGGCGAACAGCGCGTCGGACTCCTCGTCGGACAGCTGCACGGCCCGGCCCTCGAAGCGCAGCTGCTGCATGCTCTCGCGCCAGTACACCTGCAGCGCCGCGTGCGGGTTGTCCGCCAGCTGCCGTCCCTTCGGGCTCAGGGTCGAGGTGCCGAACACCAGCCCGCGGTCGTCGAGCCGCTTCACGTCGACGGTGCGGGCGGACACCCGCCCGTCGGCGCCGGCGGTCGCGAGGGTCATCGACATCGGCTCGGACACCTCGCGCTCCGCGGCGCCGTCGAGCCAGGCTCGGGCGACGTCGAACGGGGACGCGGGAGGCGCGTCGAACTCGGGCAGGTGCAGGGAGTCGTCACCGGAGAGCGAACTGGACATGCCCCCACCCAACCGTGCTCAGTCGGTCCACGTCCAGGTCGCCGGGGGACGACCGCCCCGGCCGGTGGACGTCGGGGAGGCATCGGTCCGGACGAGCGCGGGGTTCGTCCGGAGTGCACGGTTGAGGTTGCCGGCATCCGGGGCGGTCCCGTGGAGCGCCGCGTGGAGTACTGCCGCCGCACTCGTCGGGAAGACGTCACCGAGCAGGGCGCGTGTCATCGGGACGTCCCGCCAGAGCCGGGTGCGCACCTGGTCGAGGGCGGCCCGCACGATCGTGTCGTGGTCGAACGGGAGGCCCGGATCGCCCCCGTCGGTCGGCCGCCACACCACGGGCCCGCCGTCCACCGCCGGTGCCACGACCGCCGCGAACGCGATGCTGATCGCGGTCTCCCGCGGGTCGCGGGACGGGCCGTCGAACGCACCGACCTGTGCGAGGTGCCGCACCGCCCCGGTGCCGATGGCGGCCTTGGTGCGCAGGGCGCGCCGTGCACCGTCGGCGAGGCGTTCCGCAGCGTCCAGGAGCACGCCGGGCAGCGCCTCCCGGCCGGCGTACGGGTCGTACGCCCGGCGCGCGGTGGCGACCCGCAGACCCTCCGTCACCGTGAACGACACCGGGACGACGTCGATCGCGATGAGCGGCTGGTCGCGGGTCGCCGTGTGGGCGTCGGTCACACCGACGCCCGGCGGGCCGCGCGGGCGGCGCGTTCGGTGCGGAGCGTCTCGCGCACGTCGGCGAACGACTGGTGCACCCGGAAGCGGCCGTCGACCCAGACGGGCTGGAGCAGGCTGGTCGCCTCGTCCTCGGCGGTGGCCTCGTCGGTCTGGCGGATCTCGCCGGTGTCGTCGCGGTGCAGGGCGATGCGGCCCTTCGCGCTCTTCTTGCCGCTGCCGGTCTTCGGGTCCTTCTGGATGTCGACCGGCTGCCCGTCGACGAGGGCCCACGTGGCCTTCACGGCGCTGCCGAGGTTGTCGCGCGTCATGTACTGGTACGTGTACGACCCGATGCCGAGCACGACGTTGTCGCTCGCGTAGCCCTTCGCGGCGAGGCGCTCGTAGATGCGACGGGCACGGTCGAGCGTGATGCTGTCGCCGTAGATGACGCCGATGTGCTGGTCGAGCACCTTGAAGCCCCGCTCGTTCACGGTGTGCCCGAACAGCTCGTCGAGGAGCTCGACGACGCCCTTCTCCTCGTGGCTGCGCGACGGGTCGGTCAGCGCTGCCTGGTCGACGCCGTGCACGGTGCCGGTGACGATGTCGACAGGGTCGCCGGAGTCCGGGCGGATGACGAGCTTGCCGTCGCGGGCCGTGATGCGGTCCTCGAGCTGCGGGAGCGTCTCGGTGATCACCTTGAACAGGTCGAAGCCGTCGCTCACCGCCGAGACGATGCCGGTCGGGTACACGTCGAGGATCTGCGCGAACGTCTCGAGCTCGCCGTCGGCGCCGCGGACGCACATCACGCTGTGCTCGGTGGCGGGGACGCTGGCCGCCACCCAGCCGTTGTCGCCCGGGTAGTAGCGGTCGATGAAGTCGAGCGACGGCATCGAGTCGGTGCCGAGGAACGACAGCAGGTGTCCGGCACCGCCCGCGGCGGCGGACTCGATGCTCGTCTGCCCGCGGAACGAGAAGTCGTGGGCGGCGAAGTCGATGCTCGCCGGGTCGGCGCCGGTGCGCTCGGCCCACTCCTCCATGAGGTCGCGGTACTCGAGCGCCTTCGTCGCGACGGTCGAGGGGTGCCAGATCGACGCCGACAGGGCGGTCTCGATGTAGTTCGGCAGCCAGAAGAAGTCGTCGAGGGTGTTCTCGACCGTCAGCGTCGCGACGCCGATCGGGGCGAGGGTGCCCTCGGGGAGCGCCCGGATGTCGAGCGGGAGGTACCCGAGGCGGTGCAGGGCGCGGACGTGGTCGACACCGATGTGGTTCGGGCCGAAGTAGCCCTGCAGTGCCTGCTCGAACAACCGCGCGACCTCGTCCTCGTCGGCGGCGAAGAACGGCGCCCACGCCTCGACCAGGTACCGCTGCACGAACGCCTGCAGCCCGAAGACCACCGCGTGGGTCGACTCGGGCATGTGCGCGTTCGAGCGGTTCGTCCAGTTGATCAGGATCCGGGTCGTGCCCTCGGGGTAGACCTGCCGGTGCGAGTGCTTGTACCCGTCGACCGCCAGCAGCGGGGCGATCGGACTCGCGGTGGTGGTGCGGGGCTCGAGGCCCGTCGTGGTCGTCATCGGATCTCCTTCGTGAGGTACGGGCTGAGCGGGACGGTGCGGAGGCCCGGGACGTCCTGCTGTGCGGGGTAGCTGTCGGTGGTGACGATCTCGCCGAAGTGCTCGGCGAGCTGCGGGGCCCGTCCGGAGAAGACGCCGTGCGAGACCCAGAGGCCCAGGCGCTCCGCCGGCAGGCCGGTCGAGCCGGCGAGGCCCGCGAAGGTGCCGCCGCCGTCGCAGATGTCGTCGACGACGAGCAGCCGACCGGTCTCGGGGAGCGGCTCGCACGAGAACCCGTCGAGCTTGCCGGTGTCCGGGTTGCGGTGCTTCTCGGCGCGGAACAGGGGGAGACCGGCTGCCTCGGCGACGAGCGCCGCCCGGGCGACCGCGCCCTTGTCCGGGGCGATGATGCCGCTGTAGTCGGACCCGGCGAGGACCGCGTCGTGCACGACCCGCTCGCTCGGCACCACGGTGAGGCGCTCGACCAGCCCGACGATCACGGGCGAGTGGGGGTCGAAGGCGATCACCTGGTCGATGGCGAAGCCGTTCAGGACGTCCGCGTAGACCTTCGCGCCGAAGGGGAGTCCGCGGTCCTGCCGCGCTCCGGGCAGGTACGGGACGAGCGCCACCGAGCGTGCCCCGCGCTGTCGGACCGCGTCCGCCCACATGCCGAGCATCACCAGGTCGTCGCCGCCGGTGCCGCGCAGGGTCGCGATCTCGGTGGTCGCCCCCGCGTCGGCGTCGTCCCGGACCTTGACGTGTGCCTCGCCCGCGGGGAACCGCATCGTGGAGAACGTCGGTGTCGTCGGTGTGCCCTGGGCGTCCCAGGTGCTGAGTTCGACTGCCATGGTCCGACCGTACCACTGTTCTTGTCGCCATGACAAGAACTTGTCGGGATCAGTGGGCGTGCCGCGCGGCGATCCGGTGCATGGCCCGCAGCAGCAGCGGCCCCGGGAGTCGGAGCGCCCACCCCGGCACGAGGCTCCGCACGCGCCGGACGAGCGCGACGGTCCGCCGGAAGCGCCGCTGCTCGCGCGGCCCCCACGCGAAGCCGTACGCGGTCCGCAGGGCGTCCGGCAGCATGCCGACGGTGACGATGCGGACGAGCGGCATCGCGGTGCGGACCCACAGCGGTGCGAAGCGGGGGTGCAGGAGGTCGCGCACGATCCCGCGCGCGTCGTCGGTGACGTGCAGGGAGGGCAGGGTCGCACCCCAGTACACGTCGAAGGAGGCCACCGAGGCGAACCAACCGTCGGCGGGCACGCGCAGGGACGTCGCGATCGGGGCGTAGGCCGCCAGGACACGCTCGGCGTCGTCGGGCGACAGGGGGTCGCCGAACAGCTCGTGTGCCCGTCGTGCGGAGTCGAAGAGGGTCGCCGCCACCCACCGCTGCCGGTCGACGTCGTCGGCGCCCTCGACCGGTCGGTGCGCCCGGTCGACGAACGCGGTCGCCACGGCAGCGTCGGTCTCGGTCCCGATCACGACGGCGTAGACGAACATCAGGGTGTGGGCCAGCCGCTGCTGCGGTCGGCGGGCGAAGTCGGAGTGCCGTCGGACCCCGGCTGCGACGACCGGGTCCGCGATCTGCAGCAGGATGGCGCGGCCACCGGCCGCGACGGGTGTGCTGTCCGCCAGCCACCGACGCAGGTCGCGGTCGGCGACGTGACCGTGTGCCGGACGGGAGGCCCGTGGTCCGCCCGTCGCACCGCGTCCGTCCGCCGTCCGGTCGCCGTGGCCGGCGGGGCGGGGGTGGGACGAGCCTCCCGGCCGTCGCGTCACGGGCGTGTCCCGGATCGCCGTGCCCGCCGCAGCGCTGCGGTGTCGAGGAACAGGGCTGCGGCCAGGGCCACTGCGCCGCCGATCAGTGCGCCGACCAGCCACGCGACGCTCACGAGCGTGCCGCCCGCAGCCGCCAGCAGTGTCACGACCAGCCAGATGGCCGGCAGGGGCCACCGGTGCGCCGTCGCGCCGGTGACCAGGGCGAGCACGACACCCGCGACGAGCAGCGGAAGCCAGGCGACCCCGCCGCTCCGGGCACCCGAGTGCGCCGCCGCGGCGACGAGCAGCAGGGACGCCAGCGAGAGGAGCCGGGCCAGCGCGGGCGTCGCACGGACACGGTCGCGGACGCCACGGAGCACGGCCCGATCGTACTGGGCCGTGCTCCGTGGGGGTCGTGCGGGTGTCGTGCTCAGAGCGGCTTCGTGCCGAGGTCGCCGCCGAGGTCCGGACGCTCGGTGTCGTCGTCGTGCTCCCACAGGTCGGGCGAGCCCTCGCGCGGAGCGCCACCGGTGGGGCCGTCGTCGGTTCCGTCGCCCGGCTGAGGCTCGACGGTCTCGCCGGCGACGGCGTCGTTCGTGACGGTCTCGAGGGACTCCTCGGACTCGTCGACCTCGTACGGACCCACGTGCTCGCGGTCCAGGTCGTCGGTGCGGCGCTCCTGGGCGTCGAAGTCGTCGACGGGGCTGATGCCGGGGTCGCTCATGGTGCAGTCCTTCCGTGGGAGGGTCGGGCTCCGGAGCGGGTCGCCGGGGCCGTCGGGCCTTCCTGTGTACGCCGTCCGCCTGACCGGTCGTCCGGTCTGTGGTCGTCCGGTCTGCGCACCCCTCGTCCGGTTTCGCGTCCCGTTCACCTCGGCGTCACCTGCGGTCCACGATCGCGGGTCACACTCGCCGTGCTCGGGGGAGTGGAGCGCGGTCGCCGACGGGTGGTCGAGCGACCGCGCCTTCCCCACCCCGGGTCCGACGCCGGCGCGTCAGACGCGTTCGAGCAGGTGCCGTTCCTCGACGTCGGCCAGCCCGAGGGTCTTGTAGCCGGCGGACTCGAAGAACACCGTCAACCGGTCGTCCTCCGTGCTCATCACCGTCCCTCGACCCCACTGCGCGTGCTCGACGGGCGACTCCGGGGGCCAGGCGTCGTCGTTCGCACCGTCGGCACCGTGGGCGTCCGCGTCCTGGGCGGTCCCGGCCGTGCACGTGTCGCAGTTGCCGCACGGCTCGGCGAGCTCGTCACCGAAGTACCCGAGCAGGAACTGCCGGCGGCAGCCCGAGGTCTCGGCGAACCGGCGCATCATCGCGATGCGCGACTCCTCGATCTCCTCGCGCTCCTTCGCCTGCGCCTTCGCGAGCCCCGCTGCCGCCTCGGCGTCGCGGGGGCCGTCCGGTCGACGGGTGAGACCGTCCTCACCGTCGTCGAGCGCGCCCGCGTCGACGAGGGCGTTGGCCGCACGGCCCGCGGTGCGAGCGGCGAGCCCGGAGCGTTCGGCGAGCTCGGAACGGGCCACCGATCCCTCGGCGGGGACGGCGTCGAACACGGCACGGAGGGTGGCCGGGCGCGGCGAGCCGGACGCGAAGAAGCGTCGGAGGCCGAGGTCCTCGGCGCGGTAGTGCATCGTGGCGAGGCCGACGTCGCCGTCACGGCCGGCACGGCCCACCTCCTGGTAGTAGGCGTCGACCGACTCGGGGACGTCGGCGTGCACGACGAAGCGCACGTCCGGCTTGTCGATCCCCATGCCGAACGCGCTGGTGGCGACTACGACGTCGAGCTCGCCGTCGAGGAACTCGTGGTGGACCCGCTCGCGGTCCCGCACGCGGAGGCCC
This sequence comes from Curtobacterium sp. P97, assembly GCF_023712445.1. Taxonomy (NCBI): domain Bacteria; kingdom Bacillati; phylum Actinomycetota; class Actinomycetes; order Micrococcales; family Microbacteriaceae; genus Curtobacterium; species Curtobacterium sp. P97. Next base: position 46,648 of record NZ_JAMAYF010000015.1, read on the forward strand.
GCGTGGTACGCCTTCGCCCGGCGACCACTCTCCACGAGTTCGTCCGCGTACACCAGGGTCTCGGCGCGGGTGGCGACGTAGACGATGCCGACCCCCTCGAGTCCGACGACCTGCTCCACGACGGCCTCGCGCTTCGACTCGTCGTCGGCGTGCCGGGCGACCTCGAAGCGCAGGTTCGGCCGGTCGAAGCCGGTGGCGACGACCAACGGGTCCCGCATGCCGAGCCGCTCGACGATCTCGGCGCGGACGGGCGTCGACCCGGTCGCGGTCATCGCGAGCACCGGCGGGCGCCCGAGGCGCTCCACGACCTCGCCGAGCACCAGGTAGTCCGGGCGGAAGTCGTGCCCCCAGCTCGACACGCAGTGCGCCTCGTCGACGGTGACGAGCGCGACGCCGGCGTCGCGCAGCCGCTCGACGACCTCGTCCTTCGCCAGTTGCTCGGGGGCCAGGAACACGTAGCGGGCCTCGCCGGACGCCACGGCGTCCCACGCGTCCTCGAGCTGCCGGCTGCCCCTGGTGGCGTTCATGGTCACCGCGCGCGGGGCGTCCGGGTGGTCCTCGATGCCGACGACCTGGTCCTCCTGCAGGGCCACGAGCGGCGAGACGACGACGACCGGGCCGTCCAGGGCGAGCGCGGCGACCTGGTAGATCGCGGACTTCCCCGAGCCGGTGGGCATGAGCGCCAGGGCGTCGCGACCGTCGAGGACGGCGTCGACGACCTGTTCCTGCTCGGGGTGGAGGTCCCAGCCGAAGACGTCGGCGGCGCGGGTACGGAGTTCCTTCTGCACCCGTCGACCGTGCCCCGTGCCGCCTGGCCGACCATCCGGCGACTGCGTCCCCCGGCCACCGGGGGGCGCGAGGGAGGTGACGGGGGTGGGGCGTGCCTCCCGGCCGGCGCTCCGCGGTGCCGACGCATCCCGCGGCCGAGCGGGCGCGACCGGTGTCCGGACGGACGTGCTCTCCGTCCATGTGGCGGCGCTAGGGTGGTCGCGGCCGTTGTCTCGACATCGAGCGACCCTCGACGTTGAGTGCGCGACCCGATGACCGATGCCGATCGCACGAACCGTGCGGGAAGAAGAACAGCGTGGATCTTTTCGAGTACCAGGCCAGGGACCTCTTCGAGTCCTACGGCGTCCCTGTGCTGCAGGGCATCACCGCCGACACCCCGGAAGAGGCGAGGGCGGCCGCCGAGCGGATCGGCGGCGTGGTCGTCGTCAAGGCGCAGGTGAAGGTCGGCGGTCGCGGCAAGGCCGGCGGCGTCAAGGTCGCGAAGACCCCGGACGAGGCGTACGAGCACGCCGAGGCGATCCTCGGCCTCGACATCAAGGGCCACACCGTGCAGCGCGTGATGGTCGCCCAGGGTGCGGACATCGCCGAGGAGTTCTACTTCTCGGTGCTGCTCGACCGGGCGAACCGCTCGTACCTGTCGCTCGTCAGCGTCGAGGGCGGCATGGAGATCGAGCAGCTCGCGGTCGAGAAGCCCGAGGCGCTCGCGCGCGTCGAGGTGAACCCGCTCACGGGCATCAACAAGGAAGCCGCGCTCGACATCGCGCGCCAGGCGAACTTCCCGTCCGAGCTCCAGGACCAGGTCGCGGACGTCTTCGTGAAGCTCTACGACGTGTTCGCCGGCGAGGACGCCACCCTCGTCGAGGTGAACCCGCTGGTCCGCACCGGCGACGGGCAGATCCTCGCCCTCGACGGCAAGGTGTCGCTCGACGACAACGCCGACTTCCGCCACGAGGGTCACGCGCAGCTCGAGGACACCGCGAGCGAGGACCCGCTCGAGGCCAAGGCGAAGCAGCACGGCCTGAACTACGTGAAGCTCGACGGCGAGGTCGGCGTCATCGGCAACGGCGCAGGGCTCGTCATGTCGACGCTCGACGTCGTCGCGTACGCCGGTGAGCGCCACGGTGGCGTGAAGCCCGCGAACTTCCTCGACATCGGCGGTGGCGCCTCGGCCGAGGTCATGGCGAACGGCCTCGACGTCATCCTCGGCGACCCGCAGGTGAAGAGCGTGTTCGTGAACGTCTTCGGCGGCATCACCGCCTGCGACGCCGTCGCGAACGGCATCGTCGCCGCACTCGGCATCCTCGGCGACTCGGCGACCAAGCCGCTCGTCGTGCGCCTGGACGGCAACAACGTGGACGAGGGTCGCCGGATCCTGGCGGAGGCGGCGCACCCGCTCGTCACCGTCGCCGAGACCATGGACGATGCGGCCGAGCAGGCCGCCGAGCTCGCCGCGGCCGCGGCGTAAGGAGCACCAGAGCAATGTCGATCTTCCTCAACAAGGACTCGAAGGTCATCGTCCAGGGCATCACCGGCGGCGAGGGCACGAAGCACACCGCGCTCATGCTCAAGGCCGGCACGCAGGTCGTCGGCGGCGTGAACGCCCGCAAGGCCGGCACCACCGTCACGCACGGCGACGTCGAGCTCCCCGTGTTCGGCTCGGTGCGTGAAGCCGTCGACACCACCGGTGCCGACGTCTCGATCGTCTTCGTCCCGCCGGCGTTCGCGAAGGACGCGGTCATGGAGGCCATCGACGCCGAGGTCCCGCTCGTCGTCGTCATCACCGAGGGCATCCCCGTGCAGGACTCCGCGGAGTTCTGGGCGCACGCGAAGGCGCTGGGCGGGAAGACCCGGATCATCGGCCCGAACTGCCCCGGCATCATCACCCCGGGGGAGTCGCTCGTCGGCATCACCCCGGCGACGATCACCGGCAAGGGCCCGATCGGTCTCGTGTCGAAGTCCGGCACCCTGACCTACCAGATGATGTACGAGCTGCGTGACCTGGGCTTCTCGACCGCCATCGGCATCGGCGGCGACCCGGTCATCGGCACGACGCACATCGACGCGCTCGCCGCGTTCGAGGCCGACCCGGAGACGACGGCGATCGTCATGATCGGCGAGATCGGCGGCGACGCCGAGGAGCGCGCGGCCGACTACATCAAGGCGCACGTCACGAAGCCGGTCGTCGGCTACGTCGCGGGCTTCACCGCGCCCGAGGGCAAGACCATGGGCCACGCCGGCGCGATCGTCTCCGGTTCCGCCGGGACCGCCGAGGCGAAGAAGCAGGCGCTCGAGGCCGCCGGCGTCAAGGTCGGCAAGACGCCGTCCGAGACGGCCGCGCTGCTGCGCGAGGTGGTCGCCGCCCACTAACGGGGTCGCGTCCTCGAAGGCTGCCAGGAGGCTCGGCGCGGTTTCCACGCCGAGCCTCCTGTCACCCTACAACTCCAAGACCTAATATCGGGCGAGTGAGTGACGTGCTGAGTGGCGAATTTAGTCGGCGCAATCTGCGGCTGACTGCATTCATCGATGAGTCGTACGTTGATCGATGGGCCGACGACCCGGATTCAGACGACATCCTTCCATCGGGAGCATCGGAGACTCGCAAGCAGCGGTCGAAAGTGGGCCGGCGTCTTTTGGTGGGAGCTGCGGTGACGTCCAGGGGCGATGAGCTCAGCCGCTCGATCACTGATGCGGCAGCCCTGGCAGTCGCTGACGATGCGCTCTGGGAGCCTCGGGAGGGGTACAAGAGCCCCGATCAACGTCGCGACCGCTTTGACCGCGAAGGATTTCACTTCACCTACGACAACGCTGACCTCCGTAAGCGCGGCCTTGAGGCGATGACATCGGTCGATCTTCGATTTCACGTGCTGCATCACGACTTCGCACTCGGGCAGGAGAAAGATTTAGACGCGCATCTTGCGATGCTGTTCACGCTTATTCAGTCGATACTTCAACGCTACGCGGGCGCCGAAGTGGAACTCGTAATCGAGAACGAGAGTAGCGCGCACGCCGCGTTATTCGGCGGTGCAGTAGCTCAAGCTGTATCGGCACTCGACCGAACCGGAACACCGCGCGCGCGTGTGCTGGCCCGGCTCGGACGGAAGCCGTTGGGTGGGCTCGCGGCGGCGGACTATGCCCTCGCCATCGTCAACCTAGACCTCGATGGGGGGCGCGACACGCGTCGGGAAGACGAGCGCCAGCTCCTCCAGCGGTCAGCGCGGCATCTGGCGCACGTCATGGACTTCGATAACGCCTTGCACCGGCGAAAGTTTGATAGTGTAAGCGTGCCCAACTGGGTTCGACTTATCGTGGATGCGAGTTCGCATCCGGGCGTCAATCAAGCCAATCCTACACTCATAGGCGTCGGCCCAGTTGGGCCCTTCGCGCGTCTGCGTACGATTCCGCAGTTGGCGAGCAAGTTGGGATACACGTACGAGGCATTCGTGCAAACAGTCGCTCGCGCTCAACAAGCTGACGCTTACGAGACTAAGCCGATTCACCTTAAAGGGAAACGGCGGGAATTGTCGATCGTTGTCGATGAGGCGGTCAATGACCTTCATCGTCGCATCCTGAGTAATCTCCGGTATCTCTCGGTGTTTTTGCATCCGAGTTGTGTCGGGTATATGTCCGGGCTGAGCGCGAAAGATGCGGCTGCGCCGCATGTCGGTCAACCCTGGGCGCAGCGTTTGGATATCAAGGACTTCTTTCCATCTGTGACAGCAGCCCATGTCGGCGTCGCTCTTCAGAACTTCGGGGCGGAAAAGCTCATCGCGGACGAATTGGCGAACGTACTGACGATCAAAGGTTCGCTTCCGACCGGCACCTCAACTAGTCCCTTGATGTCGAATCTTGTTCTGGCGAACTTTGATCGCGAGGTATCCTATTGGGCGCTCGCGCATGGGCTTGCCTACTCGCGATACGCCGACGACATGATCTTCTCCGGTAAATCATGGTTCGATGCATCTACATTTGTGAGCTCGGAACTTTCAAAGCTGGGACTGGTTCTGAATGTCAATAAGACACGCACTCGGAAGCTCGGTCAGGCGTTCCGTGTCGCTGGTTTGACTATCGACGGCGATGCGCCCCGTGTTCGAAAGGCGCTCAAGAGGCAGCTTCGTCTGGAATTGTTCAATCTCAACGCCGCACTATCAAAGGTAGGGTCGAGCACTCAGGACGCAGTTTCTTCCGTCAGGGAATTGGATGACTCGGATAAAGATCTGTTCCTGCACGTAAGAGGGCTCGCGCGTTACGTCAAGGGAGTTGAGAGGGAGTGGAGCTCGCGTCTACTAGGGCAATATCCGTTGGCGACGGCTGCACTATTCCCGACGGACGGTTTGTCGCGCCGGCGCGATCCGGTGAAATCTCTAGCAGACAGGATCCGCGCAGCTCCATTTCCATTAACGGACGAGGCGCAACCGGTCGGTTCAGAGCCTCCGATGACCGAAACGTGAGCATCATCGTCAGCCTTTGGTTGTCGGATCGGCGGAGGGCCTGACGGCGAACGTCAAGCATTCCTCTAGCGGAGTACGGTGGGGCGCGTTGATCGCGGCAGCCGAGTATCGCCATCGCGATGACGTGGTTGGAGGCGCTGTCGATGGTCCTGGGTTGGACTGCGCGACCCGCGAGCCGGGGAGGGGGCGTTGCGAAGGTCATCGTGGACACCGCGCGGCTCGCCGGCGACCGCCTGGGCGACACGTACTCTGGCGGGGATGAACCGCCTGGGAACCGCACTGCTGGCCGCCGTCGAGGCGATCGTGACGGTCGGCGTGGGCGTCGGGATCGCCCTCGTGCCGCTGACCCTGCTCTGGGGCTTCGAGTACGGGCTGCAGATCGACTGGGACGTCTTCTGGAAGGCCGCGGGCAGCGTCTGGCTCGTCGGCCACGGCGTCGACGTGACCTTCCGGCTCGGCAGCGACGTCGCCGGGGCCTCCGGGGTCGACGGGGCGGCGGACCCCATCCACGTGACGCTCGCAGCCCTCGGCTTCGCGGTCGTGACCGCCTGGCTCGGCGGGCGCGCCGGTCGCCGGTTCGCCGAGACCGAGCACCGGACGACCGGGCTGCTGGTCGGCACCGCCGCCGTCGCGTTGCTCGGGCTCGCGGTCGCGCTCTCGTCGACGTCGGCGGCCTCGGACCCCGTGGTGTGGCAGGCCGTCGTGCTGCCCGCGCTCTGGTTCGCGGTCCCCGCCCTGGCGACGAGCGAGGTGTGCCGGGTCCGTCGGGGACTGCCGGCCGACCCGCTCACACGACGGGTGCTCGACCAGGTCGACCGGATCCCCGCGCTGTGGCGCACCGTCGCCGGCTTCGCGCTCCGTGCCGGCACCGCGGTGACCGCCGTGGTGGTCGCCGCCGCGGGCATCGTCGTCGCGTTCCTGCTCGTCACCTCGTTCGCCGAGGTCATCGCGCTGTACGAGCGCTCCCACGCCGGCGTGGTCGGGGGCATCGCGCTCACCGTGGGGCAGCTCGCGTTCCTGCCCGACTTCGTGGGCTGGGCGGTCGCGTGGCTGGTCGGTCCGGGCTTCGCGATCGGCACCGGGTCGAGCGTCTCGCCGATCGGCACGTCGCTCGGGCCGATCCCCGGTGTCCCGGTGTTCGGCGCGCTGCCGGCGTCCGGGCACACCTTCGGACTGCTCGGGGTGCTCGTGCCCGTCGTCGCCGGGTTCGTGGTCGGCGGTCTCATGCGCCCCGCGCTCGTCCGTGCCCTGGGCCACGAGGACACCCCGCTCCGCCGCGCACTCGCGGGCGTCGCCACCGGTGTCGTGGCGGGGGTGCTGACCGGGGTCGCCACGGGACTGACCTCAGGCTCGCTCGGCCCCGGTCGGCTCGCCGAGGCCGGGCCGAACGGACTGCTCGTCGGACTCTCCGCGGCGCTCGAGGTCGGGCTGCCCGCCGCGGTCGCACTGGCCGTCGGAAGCGATCTGGTGCGCATGCCCGAGCGGTCGTGGGGTCGTGAGCGCTGGGTCGAGGCCGAGGACGCCGCTGCCGAGGCGACTGCCGAAGACGCCCGTGCGGGCTCGCTCGTCACGGCGCTGGACGAGGCCGGAGCGGGCCACGTGCCTGCGACGCACCGGTTCAGGGTCCACGAGGCGCACGACTCCGCGACCCACGCGACCCCGGCGTCCGCGACCGGGTCGCACCGCGGGGACGACCAGCCGACCGAGACGATCGAGGACGACGAGCCCGCGCCGACACCGACGGTGGCCGCACGGACCGACCATGCCCGTGGTACCGACGAGCCCGCCGGCGGGTCCACCGACCGGCGTGCTCCGGCGTCGGTCTCCGAGCCCGAGCCCGGCCGGGCTCCCGAGGCCGGCGGTGCTCCCGTGGCCGGCCGTGCTCCTGCGGCCGAGCCGGACGACGTCCCCCTGCCCGACTGGGCCCGGACGGACGCCGTCGCCGCGGAACGGGTCGCCCCCGCACCGACGCCGGGCACGCAGCCGGCACGGAGCGGCACCAGCAGCCTGCGCGACCGACTGCGCAGCGCCGCCGGTGACGTCCGCGCCCGTGTCGGCGAGCTGCGCGACCGGGTCGGCGGCTCGGCCCATCACCCGTCACACGACCCCTCGGGGCAGTCCCAGCAGTCCCGGCAGTCCCGGCAGTCCGGGCGATCGGAGCGCGACGAGACGCTGCCGCACGCCCCCGGCACCGAACAGCAGCCGGCGTTCCCGTGGAGCACCGAGGAGTTCGTCGCCGGGCGCGACGACGCCGACGGTGCCCGGGACGCAGCGGACACCGAGGCTTCCCGCGGGGAGCGCGCCGCACCCGGATCCGCCGCACCGGCCCCCACGGGCTCCGGGTCGCGGTGGGACCAGACCGACCAGATCGCCGAGGACGAGCTGCCCTGGTGGCGCCGTCCGAAGCACGACGCGTAGCGCTCGCCGCGCCGCCGCTAGGCTGGTCCCCGTGCTCGAACTGGTCGTCCTGATCTCCGGTACCGGCTCGAACCTCCGAGCCCTGCTCGAGGCGACGACCGACGCCGAGTACCCCGCCCGCGTGGTCGCGATCGGGGCCGACCGCGATGCCGAGGGCCTGGCGCTGGGCGAGGAGTTCGGGGTCCCGACCTTCTCGGTGCCGTTCTCCCGCTTCGCCTCGCGCGACGAGTGGGGCGCCGAGCTCGCCGCCCAGATCCGGTCGTGGTCGCCGGACCTCCTCGTGCTCTCCGGCCTGATGCGCCTGCTCCCGCACGCCGTCGTGTCCGAGTTCGCCCCCGCGATCATCAACACCCACCCCGCGTACCTGCCCGAGTTCCCCGGCGCACACGGGGTCCGTGACGCCCTGGCCGCCGGCGTCGAGCAGACCGGCGCCAGCGTGATCCAGGTCGACGACGGCGTGGACACCGGCCCGATCCTGGCGCAGGAGCGGATCCCGGTGCTGCCGGACGACTCCGAGTCGACGCTGCACGACCGCATCAAGCCGGTCGAGCGCCGCCTGCTCATCCAGACCATCCTCGACATCGCCAACGGCACCACCGACCTGAAGGGCCCCCCGAGCGCATGAGCGTGCACGCCGCCGACCCCAGCCTCTACCGCCACCGCGACGTCGTCCCCGTGCGGCGCGCGCTCATCTCGGTGAGCGACAAGTCCGGCCTGCTCGAGCTCGCCGGCGCCCTGGCCGACGCAGGCGTGGAGCTCGTCTCGACTGGCAGCACGGCGCAGACGATCCGCGACGCCGGGTACGCCGTCACCGACGTGTCGAGCGTGACCGGGTTCCCGGAGTCGCTGGACGGCCGCGTCAAGACCCTGCACCCTGCCGTGCACGCGGGGCTCCTCGCCGACCTGCGCCTCGAGTCGCACGAGCAGCAGCTCGCCGAGCTCGGCATCGCGCCGTTCGAGCTCGTCGTGGTGAACCTGTACCCGTTCGTCGAGACCGTCGCCTCGGGTGCCGAGGCCGCGACCGTGGTGGAGAACGTCGACATCGGCGGACCGGCGATGGTCCGCGCCTCGGCGAAGAACCACCCGAACGTCGCGATCGTCGTGTCGCCGTCGTCCTACGCCGAGGTCGTCGAGGCAGTCCGCGCCGGGGGCACCACGCTCGAACTCCGGAAGCGCCTCGCCGCCCAGGCCTTCGCCCACACGGCGTCCTACGACGCCGCCGTCGCGTCGTACTTCGCGACCGACGTCGTCGGGCAGGACGCGGCACACGTCGCCGCCCAGGCCGCCGCGCCCAAGGTGACGGGCGACCTCGAGACGCCCGGCTCGTTCGACGAGACGCTCCGGCTCGAGGCCGGGCTGACCGCGACGCTCCGCTACGGCGAGAACGCGCACCAGGCCGCCGCGCTCTACACGACCTCCGGCGGAGCGGGCATCGCCCAGGCGACGCAGCTGCACGGCAAGGAGATGTCGTACAACAACTACGTCGACGCCGACGCCGCCGTCCGGGCCGCGTACGACTTCGACACCCCCGCCGTCGCGATCATCAAGCACGCCAACCCGTGCGGCATCGCCACCGCCCCGGCCGACGCGGTCGACCCGATCGCCTCGGCGCACGCCGCCGCGCACGCCTGCGACCCGCTGTCGGCCTTCGGCGGGGTCATCGCCGCGAACCGCCCGGTCACGAAGCAGATGGCCGAGACCGTGCGCGACATCTTCACCGAGGTCGTCGTGGCCCCGGCCTTCGACCCCGAGGCGCTCGAGATCCTCTCGCAGAAGAAGAACATCCGGCTCCTCACCCTGCCGGCGGACTTCGCGCTCGCGTCCCGTGAGGTCAAGCAGGTCTCCGGCGGCTTCCTCGTGCAGGACGCCGACCGCTTCACCACCTTCGACCAGTCGACCTGGACCCTGGTGTCCGGCGAGCCGGCCGACGACGCGACCCTCGCCGACCTCGCGTTCGCGTGGAAGGCCAGCCGCGCCGTGAAGTCGAACGCGATCCTGCTCGCCGACCAGGGCGCGAGCGTCGGCGTCGGCATGGGCCAGGTCAACCGGGTGGACTCCTGCCACCTCGCGGTGGACCGCGCCGGGGAGCGTGCCCGGGGCAGCGTCGCAGCGTCGGACGCGTTCTTCCCGTTCGCCGACGGCCTGCAGGTCCTGCTCGACGCCGGTGTCCGTGCCGTCGCGCAGCCGGGCGGCAGCGTCCGTGACGACGAGGTCATCGCGGCGGCGCAGGCGGCCGGCGTGACCATGTACTTCACCGGCGAGCGTCACTTCTTCCACTGAGTCACCGAACACCGAACACCGGTCACCGGACAGCGCCACGCGCTCGGATCGACGGCGTCCAACAACGTCGAGACCATTGCGCAACACGTGCGACTGTGAATAGTCTGTAAGGCTCCGCACCGCATCGGACGATCGCAACCGGATCGGCCGTGCCCGCGGACACAACGGTGACGAAGACGACGACTGGAGTGACGATGGACGCGACGACCGGAACAGTGGCGACGGCTGCCCGGACGGGTCTCGTGTCCCTCGTGGGGACCACTCCCGCCCCGCGACCCCGGACCCGGACGGCACCGCCGCTCCGGTACCCGGGCGCGGCCGCCGTCTAGCCAGGCCCCTCCCACGGCCTCGCGCCCGACGACACCGTCGGCGAGCGCGGACCACCTGCTGAGAACCCGGGGACCCGTGTCCCCGGTGCCCTCCGGCCCGGTCGACGTCACGCGAGTGGCGGCGACGGCGCGCGACCACGCGCCCGGCCGACGACCACCGCACTGCCACGCCGCGCCTCCCGGCCGGACCGCCACCCACCGACGCGACCCGTCGGCGGGCCGGACGACCCGACCGGGCGGACGCCGCACGACGCACGAGGACGCAACCGCATGTCCACAACGCCCGACCAGGCGACCCCCTCCACCGACCGCCCCTCGACCCTGCGCGCCATCGGGCGCATCTGGCCCTACGTCAGGCCGTACCGCTGGCGACTGTTCGGCGGCATGGCCGCGGCGATGGGCGCCTCGCTCGTCGCCCTGGTGATCCCGTACGTGCTCCAGTGGCTCGTCGACGGACCGCTGTCCTCGCGCGACGCCGCGCTCATCTGGCCCGCCGGACTCGGCGTGCTCGCACTCGGCGCCCTCGAGGCCTTCTTCATCGCATCCCGCCGACGGCTCGTGATGCGCCCGTCGACGCGCATCGAGACGAGCATGCGCAACGCGCTCTACGCCAAGCTCCAGGACCTGCCGGTGGCCTTCCACGACCGCTGGGAGTCCGGGCAGCTGCTGTCCCGTTCGGTGTCCGACCTGTCGCTCATCCGCCGATGGCTGGCGTTCGGCGTCGTGCTGCTCGTGGTGAACATCGTCACGATCGCGGTCGGCTTCGTCGTGCTCTTCACCTTCGGGTGGCTGCTCGGACTGATCTTCCTCGTGGCGTCGATCCCGCTGTGGATCAACGGCCTGCTGTTCGAGCGGAAGTACTCCGTCGTCGCGCGGCGCAGCCAGGACCAGGTCGGCGACCTCGCCACGAGCGTCGAGCAGTCGGTGCACGGCATCCGCGTGCTCAAGGCGTTCGGCCGCGGTCGCTTCAAGCTCGACGAGTTCAGTGAGCAGGCCGAGGCGCTCCGCGGCACCGAGATCGAGAAGGCGAAGGCCATCGCGAGCATCTGGCTGTGGCTGCTGCTCGTGCCGGACGTCGCGTTCGCGCTGTGCCTGCTCGCCGGCATCTGGCTGGCGTCGCAGGGCGAGCTGACGGTCGGACAGCTGTTCGCGTTCTTCGCGACGGCGACCGTGCTGCGGTTCCCGATCGAGTCGATCGGGTTCTTCCTGTCGATGACGTTCGACACCCGGACCGCGGTCGACCGGTTCTTCGAGGTCATGGACTCCGAGAACACGATCCAGGACCCGGAGTCACCGAGGACCATCGACGAACCGCACGGTGCGCTGTCGTTCAACGCCGTGCACTTCCGGTACCAGGACGCGACGGACGAGTACCCGGACCTGGTGGACGGCGTCGAGCTGCAGCTGCACCCGGGCGAGACCATGGCGCTCGTCGGCCTGACCGGCAGCGGCAAGACGACCCTGCTGTCCCTGGTGCCGCGGCTGTACGACGTGACCGGCGGCTCGATCACGATCGACGGCGTCGACGTCCGCGACCTCACCCGCGCGGACCTCCGTCGGCACGTCGGTGTCGCCTTCGAGGACGCCACGCTGTTCTCGACGAGCGTCCGCGACAACGTGCTGCTCGGTCGCCCGGACCTGTCCGGCGACGAGGCCGAGCGCATCATGCGCGAGGCGCTCGACATCGCGCAGGCGTCCTTCGTCGACGACCTGCCCGAGGGTGTCGACACCCGCGTCGGCGAGGAGGGGCTGTCGCTCTCCGGCGGCCAGCGGCAGCGTCTGGCGCTCGCCCGCGCGATCGCCGCGCGGCCGTCGGTCCTGGTGCTCGACGACCCGCTGTCGGCGCTCGACGTCGACACCGAGGCGCGGGTCGAGGCCGGGCTCCGCCGCGTGCTGGCCGACACCACGTCGCTCATCGTCGCCCACCGCCCCTCGACCGTGACGCTCGCCGACCGGGTGGCGCTCATGGAGGGCGGACGCATCACCGCCGTCGGCACCCACTCGGAGCTGATGGCCACCAACGAGCACTACCGCTACGTCATCTCCTCGCTCGACGAGGACGACGCACCCGCCCGAGAGGAGGCGATGGCATGAGCCAGCAGGACCAGGTACCGCCCGTGGACACGGCAGCCGGGCCCGGAGGCCCCGATCCCGTCCTCGACGACGTCGCGGACACCAAGGCGGCCGGCCCCGTCACCGCCGCGGTCACCACGCTCGGCGTGCGCGGCGAGGAGCGCGAGGACTTCAGCAAGGCGGAGAGCAAGCGCCTGCGGCGTCGCTCCCTCGCCCTGCTCGGGTCGCTCGCGGCTCCGCTGAAGGCACGCCTCGTGCTGCTCGGCGTCGTCGTGGTGGTCTCCACCGCGGGCACCGTCGCGGGTCCCGCGCTCATCGCGTGGGGCATCGACAACGCCCTGCCCCGGGTGATGGACGAGAACGACTGGGTACCGGCGTTCGGCGTCGTGGCGACGTACATCGTCGTCGCGGTGCTCGGCGCGGTCCTCACCGCCTGGTACACCGTGCTCGCGGCGCGGATCAGCCAGGCGATCCTGTTCGACCTGCGGAAGCGCGTGTTCCTGCACACCCAGCGGCTGTCGCTCGAGTTCCACGAGACGTACACGTCCGGACGGATCATCTCCCGCCAGACGAGCGACCTGGACTCGATCCGCGAGCTGCTCGACTCCGGCCTGAACCAGCTCATCCAGGGCGTGCTCTACATGGTGTTCACGGGCATCGCGCTCGTGCTGCTCGACCCGACCTCCGGGCTCGTGCTCGCGGTGTCGCTCGTGCCGCTGTGGTTCCTGATCCGCTGGTTCCAGCAGAACTCGCAGACCCTGTTCCGGGCCACCCGTGTGACCTCGGCGCGCGTCATCGTGCACTTCGTCGAGACGATGACCGGCATCCGGGCGGTGCAGGCGTTCCGGAAGGAGTCCCGCAACCGCGACGAGTACGGCGGCTACGTCGAGGACTACCGGGTGGCGAACACGAAGGTGTTCAACCTGTTCGGGACCTTCGACCCGGTGCTCGTCCTCATCGGCAACGCCACGCTCGCGGCGGTCGTCATCGTCGGCGGCTTCCGGATCGTGGGGGGCTCGCTCGAGGTCGGCGCGCTGCTCGCGGTCGCGCTGTACGCCAAGCGGTTCTTCGACCCGGCGCAGGAGCTCGCGATGTTCTACAACGGGTACCAGTCGGCCTCGGCGGCGATGGAGAAGATCTCCGGCGTCCTCGAGGAACGCCCGTCGGTGCCGGACCCCGCGAAGCCCGTGCGGCTGCCGGACGCCACCGGCGCGATGGACTTCGACGACGTCGAGTTCGCGTACAACGCCGAGAAGGTCGTGCTCCCCGAGTTCGACCTGCACATCCCGGCGGGGCAGACCATCGCGCTCGTCGGGTCGACCGGTGCCGGGAAGTCGACGCTCGCGAAGCTCATGGCGCGGTTCTACGACCCGTCGAAGGGTTCCGTGCGGCTCGACGGCGTGGACCTGCGGGACATCGACCCGAAGGACATGCGCCGCGCGATCGTCATGGTCACGCAGGAGGCGTACCTGTTCTCCGGCTCCGTCGCGGACAACATCGCGCTCGGCAAGCCCGGGGCGACGCGGGACGAGATCGTGCGCGCGGCGGAGGCGGTCGGGGCGGACGCGTTCATCGAGGCCCTGCCCGACGGGTACGACACCGACGTGAACAAGCGCGGTGGCCGGGTGTCGGCCGGGCAGCGGCAGCTCCTGTCGTTCGCCCGGGCGTTCATCGCCGACCCGAAGGTGCTCATCCTCGACGAGGCCACGGCGTCGCTGGACATCCCGTCCGAGCGGCTCGTGCAGGAGGGCCTCGAGACCCTGCTCGCGGACCGCACCGCCGTGATCATCGCGCACCGCCTGTCGACCGTCGCGATCGCCCACCGGGTGCTCGTGATGGAGTACGGGCGGATCGTCGAGGACGGCACGCCGGACGACCTGATCGCGGGGACCGGGCGGTTCGCCCAGCTGCACGCCGCCTGGCGGGACTCGCTCGTCTGACGGACCGGGCTGCACGTGGTTTGCTGACTCCATGAGCAACGACAGCGTGCAGCCCGGCGGCGTCGCCCTGCGCGACCCCTTCTACGGGGCACCCTTCGCCGAGGCGGTCCGACGGTTCTGGCGGAAGTACACCGTGTTCACCGGACGGGCCTCCCGCTCCGAGGCCTGGTGGTGGTGGCTGACGTCGTCCGTGATCGGGCTCGTGCTCCAGCTCGTCCCGCAGGTGTTCACGCCCGGGACCCCGGTGCTCGAGAACCCTGTCGGCTCGTACCTGTTCGTGCTCTGGGGCCTGGCCACACTGATCGGGTCGCTCGCCCTCGGTGCCCGTCGGCTGCACGACGCGAACCTGTCCGGCTTCTGGCAGTTCCTGCACGTGGTCGTCGGCATCGGCTCGCTCGTGCTGCTGGTGATGTTCCTGCTGCCGCCGAACCCGAAGGGCTCGCGCTTCGACTGAGCGCTCAGAACGGGTCGTCGGCGTCCGTGGCGGGTGACCAGCGCGCCCGACGCACGTCGATCCTCCAGGCCGACGAGCCCGACGCAGCCGACGACCGCTCAACGAGCGGCGTGCCCTCGGCACGGTAGTGCTCGAGGGCCCGCGCCTCGTGCCGGACGGGCGGCAGGCCGCCGGCGCGCACCACGCGCCACCACGGCAGATCGGCACCCTCGCGGGCCATCACCGTGCCGACGGCGCGAGCGGCCCGCGACCCGAGGACGGCGGCGACGTCGCCGTACGTCATGACGTGCCCAGCCGGGATCAGCCGGACCACCTCGGCGACCGCGGCCCCGAAGTCCGGCTCGGCCCCGGAGTCCGGCTCGGGTCCGGACTCGGCTCCGTCCACGCCCGGTCAGAGCGCGAGGACGGCGTAGTGGTCGCCGTACTGCGTCTCACGCACGACCTCGAACCCGAGGGCGCGGAAGAACGCCTCGGGGCCGCCGTGGCCGCCCGGCTCGTACACGACCGTGAGCCGCTCGAACCCGCGGCTCCGGGCCTCGTCCGCGAGACCGTGCACCGCGAAGCGGCCGACACCGCGGCCCTGTGCGTCGGCGGCGACGTTGACGCGCCAGATCGCGCTGCGGAGCTCTTCCTCGTTGTTGTCCTCGTCGAAGGTGCCGATGATCATCCCGACCACGCGGTCCCCGTCGAGCACCACGCGGGTCCACGCCGAGCTCGGCTTCACGTCGGACTCGGCGACGCCGTACGTCGTCGGCTGGACGAACTGCTCCTGCCCGGGCTTGAGCGTCAGCGAGTTGGCCGCGGCGGCGGTCGACGCGGAGAGGGCTTCGAGGCGGAGGTCCGTCATGCCGCTCAGGGTAGCGGTGCACCCCGTCCGGGTGCCAGGACGACGTGCGAAGCGTTGCAGCACCGTTGCGTGCGCACGGGCGGCGGTAGGGTCGCGGCATGGCGGAGCATCGGCGCGGGGCGAACCTGCCGTCGATCGGCGGCTTCAACCGCACCGTCGTGCTCGACGCCGTCCGCCGCTCGCCCGACGGGCTGAGCCGTGTGGAGCTCGCCGCGAGCACGGGCCTGAGCGCCCAGACGGTGTCGAACGTCACGCGCTTCCTGATCGAGGCCGGCATGATCGTCGAGTCCGGCACCGTGGTCGCCGGCCGTGGGAAGCCCCGGACGATCCTGCGGCTCGAGGCGACGAGTCGGTACGCGGTCGGTGTGCACGTCGACCCCGCGGTCGTGACGTACGTGCTCCTCGACCTCGCCGGCAGCGTGGTCGCCGAGACCACCACGTCGACGCCCTCTGCGGACGACCCCGCCGAGGTCGTCCGGACCATCGCGACCGCCGTCGACGGCCTCGTCGCGGACGCCGGTGTCGCAGCGGAGAGCGTGCTCGGCGTCGGCATCGCGAGCCCCGGGCCGATCGACGTCGACGCCGGCGTCGTGCTCGATCCGCCGTTCCTGCCCCGCTGGCGGGACGTGCCGCTGCGCGACGCGCTCGCCGAGGCGACCGGCTTCCCGGTGCTGCTCGAGAAGGACGTCACCGCGGCGGTCGTCGGCGAGATGTTCCTGGCGGGGGAGTCCTCGGCGCGGAACTTCGCCTTCGTCTACTTCGGGACGGGGTTCGGCGTCGGGCTCGTCGTCGACCACGAACCCGTCCGCGGTACCGGCTCGAACGCGGGCGACGCCGGGCACATCATGGTCGACCAGGGGGCGCTCGCGGGGACCCCCGACGGCTCCGGTCCGCGGGGTGAGGTCGGGGCCGCGGTCGCCCCGGCACGGCTGGTCGAGGTCGCGCGGGACCGCGGGCTCCGGCTGCCCGGCGCTGCTCGGGCGGACGACGTCACCGCCGTGCAGCGGGCCTGGGACTCCCTCGGCGAGGCGATCGCGTCCGGCGACGAGGTCGCCTCGGGACTCGCGGCCGACGCCGGGACCGTCATGGGCCGGGCCGTCGTGGTCATCGTCAACCTGCTCGACGTCGACCGCGTGGTCTTCGGCGGACCGTTCTGGTCGCGCATCGCCCCGGTCGCCCTCCCGGCGGCGCGGGCCGCGATCACGGGGTCGCCGCTGCTCGTCCCGAAGCACCCGATCGCGGTCGTGGACAGCGGGCGGGGTGCGGACGTGGCGGCCGTCGGCGCCGCGTGCCTCGTGCTCGACGCGGCGCTGTCACCGCGCGCGAGCGCGCTGCTCATCCGCCGCTGACCCGTCGACGCGGGTCGACAGGAGCGGCTGGCCGACGACCCGCCGGTGACCGCGTGCCGGACGGGAGGCCCTGGGCGTGCCCGCCCCGCGCCTCCCGTCCGGTCGTCCGTCGACCGGGAGGCGCGGTGACGGTCCGCCCCGCGCCTCCCGTCCGACGACGTCCCGTCAGGCCGCGCCGAGCACCCTCCGCCACGCCGCCGTCAGCGTGTCGTACTCCTCGTCCGTCAGGAGGTCGCGGACGCCGGTGGCGAGGACCGCCGAGCGGACCGCTTCCTCGGCCCCGGCGCGGTCGCGGAGGTGTGCACCGCCGTGCTTGACGGCCTTGCCGGCCTCCTGCGCCGCCTCGATCTCGTCGACGCGACCGGCCTCGCCGGCGGCGTCGAGTGCGTGCTTCCACGCGGCCAGCAGGTCGGCGTTCGTCACCATCCGGCCGTCGGCGCCGCCCTGGATCGCGAGCGAGGCGCTCGCCTCCGGCACCACGATCTGCTCGTCGGCCTTCCAGACGACGTCGAGCGCCTCGGCCTCCTCGGCGGTGATCTGCCCGGCACGCTCGATCATCGACTGCAGTGCGGTGTTGCTGGTGTCGTCCGTCACGGTTCCCTCTCCGACCGAACGCGCTCGCGTGGTCGCTCCCATCCTCCTGACGCCTGCTGGGAGGACGCGGCACCGGTCGTTCACCCGGCAGCCACCGGCCGGACGCCGGGATGCTGAACAGTCGTGCAGGTCCCCCTGACCTCCCCGAGAAGGACCCTGCATGCACACCCCCGCCCTGCGGCTCGGTGCCGGCCTCGCGACGGGCATCACCCTCGCCGCCGGCGTGCTGACCGCGACCCCCGCCGTCGCCGCGGTCGGTGACGACGACCCGACCGTCGGCGCCCGCGTCACCACCGGCCCCGCCGCCGGGCTCGCGATCAACGAGGTGGAGTCGAACGCCGACGACACCGACTGGGTCGAGCTGGTGAACACCTCGTCCGCCGCGATCGACCTGAGCGGCTGGCGCTTCCTCGACTCCGACTCGTCGCACACGGCGTACACGCTGCCGCAGGGCTCGACGATCGCCGCCGGCGGGTACCTCGTCGTCGACCAGGAGACCACCACCCGGTCGGGCTTCGACTTCGGGCTCGGCGGTGCCGACTCGGTGCGGCTGTACGACGCCTCCGGCACGCTGACGCTGCGGTACGCGTGGACGACGCACGCCGCCGTGACGTACGGCAGCTGCCCGGACGGCTCCGGCACGCTCGTGGACACGACCGCGTCGACGAAGGGCGGATCGAACGACTGCTCGTCGCCCGTCCGCATCAACGAGGTCGAGTCGCAGGGCGGCATCCCGGGTGACTGGGTGGAGCTGACGAACGTCGGGACGACCACGGTCGACCTCGGCGGGTACGTGCTGCGGGACAGCGAGGACGACCACGCCTGGACGGTCCCCGCCGGCACCACCGTCGCGCCGGGCGGGTTCACCGTGCTCGACGAGGCGCAGGCCGGTGCGGACGCCGGTACCGCTCCTGGGGCCGGGACCGGGACCGGGACCGGGGCCGGGTTCGGCTTCGGGCTCGGGAAGGCCGACGGTGTGCGGCTCTCGGATGCCCGCGGCGTCCTGGTCGACGAGTACTCGTGGACCGCGCACGCCGCGACCACGTACGGCCGGAACCCCGACGGCACCGGCGCGTTCGCCGAGACGGCCGAGCCGACGAAGGGCTCGACGAACCGCTTCGCCGGCGTCGTCACCGCCGAGGCGTGGCCCGGCGGCCCGGACGAGATCGTCCTGGACGCCGAGGACACCTTCACCGGTGACCTGAGCGGCCTCGACTGGACGTCCTCCGCCTCCTCGCAGGACGGGCAGCTCTGGGCCGTGCAGAACGGGGACGGGCTGCTGTACCACCTCGTCCCGGACGGCCGGGGCGGCTGGGCCCCGACGAACACCGCGGGCGTCGACCTGCGCTACGCCGACGGCACCGGGACGCCCGACGCCGAGGGCGTCACCGTCACGGCCGACGACCCCGGCGCGGTGTACGTGTCGACCGAGCGCGACAACGACGTGTCGAAGGTGAGCCGCCCCGCCGTGCTGCGCTTCGCGACCACGGACGGCTCCGAGTCGGTCCTGCGCGCCACGGACGAGTGGGACCTCGCCGCGGACTTCCCGGGCCTGGGCGCGAACGCCGGGCTCGAGGGCGTGACCTGGGTGCCCGACGCGTGGCTGACGTCCCGCGGGTTCGTCGACCAGCACACCGGTGTGACCTACGCGCCCGCCGCGTACCCGGGGCACGGCGAGGGGCTCTTCCTCGTCGGCGTCGAGGGCACGGCGAGCGTGTACGCCTACGCGCTGATGGACGACGGCTCGTCCCAGCGCGTGGCCACGATCGCGACGCCGTTCTCACTCGTCGCCGAGGTGCAGTTCGACCCGACGCTCGACGCGCTCTGGGTCGTGTGCGACGAGGCGTGCTCCGGCCGCACCGCGCTGTTCGACGTGCAGGACGGCGCCTTCACGCTCGCGTCGCTGTACGAGGCGCCGGCGAACGCCGACCGGGCGCTCGCCAACGAGGGCTTCGCGATCTCGGGACGCTGCGTGGACGGTGCTCGGGCGACGTTCTACGCGGACGACAACGACACGAACGGCGCTTCGCTGCGCGCCGGGACGTACCCGTGCGACGCGGTGGAGGAGCCGGGTGACGGCGACGGCGACGGAGGGGCGCCTGCGCCGGGTGACGGGGACACGCCTGCTCCGGGTGACGGGGAGACGCCCGCGCCGGGTGACGGCGGCGGCAGCACCCCGGCTCCGGGCACGGGTGGCAGCAGCCCGACCCCGGTCCCGACGACTCCTGGCCCGACGGCTCCGGGTCCGGCGGCGCCCGCGGCTCCGGTCGCGCCGGACGTCTCGGCGCTCGTCGACGGGAACCGCGGTTCGGTCTCCGCGCCGTCGAACGTCCGTGCGGGCAGCTCGCTGACGATCGACGTCGGAACGCGGTACGCCGGGGAGCGCGTCGCGGTCTGGCTGTTCTCCGAGCCACGACTCCTCGGGACGCCGGTCGTCGTCGCGGACGGCACGGTGACGGTGGCCGTCCCCGCCGACGTCCCGGCAGGGCAGCACCGCATCGCGGTGGTCGCGTCTGACGGCACGGTGCTCGGGTGGACCGGGATCACGATCGACCCCGCGACGGGGTCGCTCGCGTTCACCGGTGCCGAGCTGGGCGGTGGGATCGCCGCGGCGCTCCTGCTCCTGGCAGCCGGTGCGGGTGTCCTCGTGGCACGCCGTCGTCGGACGGTCGGCTCGCCGGCCTGACGCTGCACGACCCGACCGACGCCCCCGTCGTCCCACCGGACGGAGGGGGGCGTCGGTGTCCCGCGCGGGGGCGTCGGTGCCTCCGCGATGGCGTCCCAGCACCGCGACGGCGTCGGTGGCTCCGCGGTAGCGTCGGGGGATGCGCTCCGAGGTCCTCCGCTACACCGCCTTCGCCGCCGAGCCCGGGGGCGGCAACCCCGCGGGGATCGTGCTCGACGCCGAGGGGATGACCGACGACGAGATGCTCGCGGTCGCGCAGGAGGTGGCGTACCCGGAGACCGCCTTCGTGGTCGCGCGGACGCCGGACGGCGCACGGGTGCGCTACTTCTCGCCGGCCGCCGAGGTCCCCTTCTGCGGACACGCCACCGTCGCCACCGCCGTCGTGCTCGCCGAGCGCGAGGGGACCGGGGCCCGGGTGTTCTCGACGGCCGCGGGGGACATCGCGGTCGACGCCACGACCGCACCCGACGGCAGTGTCCAGGTCGCGATGACGAGCGTCGAGCCGTCGACCCGTCCGATCGATCCCGTCCGGTGGGAGCGGCTCGCCGCCGTGCTCGGGCTCGTCGACGGTGACGTCGCCGAGGGGTTCCCCGTGCTCGAGGCCTCCGCCGGCAACCGGCACCCCGTGGTCGTGCTCGCCGACGTGGAGCTCTTCCACCAGTTCCGCTTCGACCCCGCCGCGCTCGCCGCACTCAAGCGGGAGTACGGGTGGGAGGGCACCGTCACCGTCCTGCACCGGACGGGTCCGCTCGAGTTCGAGGCGCGGAACCTCTTCCCCGCCGGCCGGATCACCGAGGACCCGGCGACGGGCTCGGCGGCGGCCTCGACCGGTGCGTACCTGCGCGCGGTCGGCGCGGTGTCGCCCGGGGCACGCGTGGTGATCCGGCAGGGTCGACACGTCGGGCGTCCGAGCGTGCTGCTCGTCGACGTGCCCGAGTCCGGCGGCATCACGGTGACCGGGGGCGCCACCCCCATCGCCTGACCCGGCGGCACCGCCTGCGCGCGACGCCGGGCGCCCGTTCCTCCCCCTGACGCCCGCGATGCCTGGCGCTTCCGGGCGTACCTGGTCGTTCCGGCAGACCAGGTACGCCCGTTCCGACCAGGTACGCCCGTTCCGACCGGGCACGCGCGACAGCTTCGAGCCCGCGCGGACGCCGCGGGCCCCGGCGCGCACGGGACCACCCTGCGCCCCCGGGACCGTTGCCGACCCGTGACGGAAAGTGCTTGACACGAATAAGTCCATCCGTTGTACTAATCCTGCGCGCGGGTGACGGAGCCCGCGGACATCCCGTGCAAAGGAGCACCGATGAAACGCCGCACCCGAATCATCGCCGGACTCGCAGCCGTGGCAGCCGCCGCGGTCGGGCTGGCGGGTTGTTCCAGCTCGGGCTCTGCCTCGAGCGACACGATCAAGATCGCCTACCAGAAGTTCGGTGCCTTCCAGCAGCTCGACGCCCAGATGAAGGTCGTCAAGCAGGAGTACGAGAAGGCCAACCCCGGCAAGAAGGTCGAGCTCGTCCCGATCCAGGCGCAGGAGGACGACTACGCCACGAAGCTCGCCCTCATGAACCGCGCCCCCGCGACCGCCCCCGACGTCATCTACGAGGACACCTTCCGCATCAAGGCGGACGCCGACGCCGGGTACCTGCTGCCGATCGACCAGTACACGGAGAAGTGGGACGAGTGGGACCAGTTCTACGACAACGCCAAGCAGGCCGGCGAGGGCGAGGACGGCAAGATCTACGGCGTCCCGATGGGCACCGACACCCGCGCGCTCTGGTACAACAAGGACATCTTCGAGAAGGTCGGCCTGCCGGTCCCGTGGGAGCCGAAGACCTGGGACGACGTGCTCGCCGCGGCGAAGACCATCAAGGAGCAGGACCCGGACGTCATCCCGTTCAACATCTACTCCGGCAAGGCACAGGGCGAGGCCTCGACCATGCAGGGCTTCGAGATGCTGCTCTACGGCGCGGACGGTGACGGCAACACGCTCTACCAGGACGGCAAGTGGGTCGTCGGGTCGAAGCAGTTCGAGGACTCGCTGCAGTTCATCGAGGACGTCTACCAGGGTGACCTCGGCCCCACCCCGCAGCAGGCGCTCGACACGAACATCGGCACCACGATCACGCAGACGTGGCTGCCCGAGGGCAAGCTCGCCATCGACCTCGACGGCTCGTGGCAGTCGGGCACGTGGCTCGAGACGGGCACCGCTCCGTGGAAGGAGTGGAACGACGTGATGGGGCAGGCGCCCTTCCCGACCCAGAACGGCCAGGAGCCCGGGTACAACTCGATGTCCGGCGGGTGGACGCTCTCGGTCGGTGCGAAGTCGAAGGACCCGCAGGCCGCGTTCGACTTCATCACGATGTTCCTCGACAAGGACGGCTCCATCAAGTACGACGCCGAGAACAGCCAGATCGCCGTCCGCAAGGACGTCGCCGAGGACCCGGAGTACACCGGCGCCAACCCCACGTTCGAGTTCTTCTCCGGCTTGGTGGAGCACACCAACTTCCGCCCGGCGACGAGCGAGTACGCGCAGGTGTCGAACGCCATCCAGGTCGCGATGGAGTCCGTCATGACCGGCCAGCAGTCGCCGTCCGAGGCCGCAGCCGTCTACGACAAGGCCGTCGAGGGCGTCGTCGGCAAGGACGGCACCGTCGCTGCCGGTCAGTGACGTGACCGTCTGACGGACGGGAGGCGCGGATCACCCCGTGCACCGCGCCTCCCGTCCGACCCACCCCACCTTCGGAACCCCTCCGCACCCGGAAGGCATCCACGTGTCCAGCACCCCTCTCGCGCCGACGCTGTCGGCGCCCGGCGCGCCGAAGCGCACCGAACCACCCGTGCCGCGCAAGCGGCGGCCCCTCCGGAACGCGACGCGGGTCGTCCCGCTCCTGCCCGCCGTGGTCCTCCTCGTCATCTTCCTGCTCGGGCCGGTCATCTCGTCGTTCTACGGGTCGTTCACCAACGCGGCCCTGACCGGCGTCGACGCCGCGAACCAGCAGTTCGTCGGGTTCCAGAACTACGTCGAGCTGTTCCAGGACCCGGACTTCCCGAAGTCCGTCGTCCTGACGATCGTGTTCCTGCTCGCGTCCGCCGTCGTCGGGCAGAACGTGCTCGGTCTCGGTCTCGCGCTCCTCATGCGCAGCGCGAACAAGGTCGTCCGCGCGGTCGTCGGCACGTTCGTCGTCGCGGCATGGGTCCTGCCGGAGATCGTCGCCTCGTTCGCCGCGTACGCCTTCTTCCACGACGAGGGCACGCTCAACTCGTTCCTCGCCTCCATCGGGATCAGCGGGCCGAACTGGCTCTACACGTACCCGATGATCGCGGTCGTCCTGGCGAACGTCTGGCGCGGTACCGCGTTCTCGATGCTCGTCTACTCGGCGGCCGTGCAGGAGGTCCCCGAGGAGATCACCGAGTCCGCCGAGGTCGACGGCGCCACCGGCTGGCAGCGCCTCGTCTACATCACGCTGCCGGTGATCCGTCGGTCCATCTCGACGAACCTCATGCTCACGACACTGCAGACGCTGTCGGTCTTCACCCTCATCTTCGTGATGACGGGCGGCGGACCCGGCACCAACTCGTCGACCCTGCCGATCCTGGCGTACCAGGAGGCGTTCCAGTTCTCGCAGCTCGGCTTCGGGACCGCGATCGCGACCATCCTGCTCGTGGTGGGGGCGGTCTTCTCGATCATCTACATCAAGGCACTGAAGCCGGAGGTGGACTGACCATGGCCCTCACCGCTGACCGTCCCGTGTCCGACACCACCCGGTCCGTCACCGCGCCGGGCGCCCTGCACATGACCTCTCCGCGGGGGCGCACCCTCCGCTGGGTGTCGAACATCGTCCTGCTCGTCATCGCCGTGTGCTTCGCGGTGCCGCTGCTCTGGCTCGTGCTCGCCTCCGTCGACGCCCAGGCCTCGCTGTCCGTGAAGATCCCGTCGCAGTTCACGCTCGACAACTTCACCCAGGTGCTCACCCCGGAGCTGTCGTTCATCCCGCTCGCGAACAGCCTGCTGCTCTCCGGCGGCACCGCGGTGGTGACGGTCGTCGCGGCGCTCCTCGCCGCGTACCCGCTGTCCCGGTACAAGATGCGGGTCAACAAGCCGTTCCTGTACAGCATCCTGTTCGGCACCGGCCTGCCCATCACCGCGATGATGGTGCCCGTCTACGCGCTGTTCGTGTCGCTCAACCTCATCGACAACATCTACGGCTGCATCTTCTTCCTCGCCGCCACGAGCCTGCCGATGGCGATCTGGATGGCGAAGAACTTCATGGACTCGGTGCCGATCTCGCTGGAGGAAGCGGCGTGGACGGACGGCGCCTCGATGTTCACCACGCTGACGCGCATCGTCGTGCCGCTCATGCGTCCGGGGATCGCCGTCGTGTTCATCTTCGTGTTCATCCAGGCGTGGGGGAACTTCTTCGTCCCCTTCGTCCTGCTGCTCTCGCCCGACAAGGTGCCCGCCGCGGTGAGCATCTTCAACTTCTTCGGGCAGAACGGGGCCGTCGCCTACGGGCAGCTCGCCGCGTTCTCGATCGTGTACTCCGTGCCGGTCATCGCCCTCTACGTGCTCGTGTCCCGCGGCCTCGGTGGGGGCAACGCCCTCGCCGGCGGCATCAAGGGCTGACCGCGCCCCACGCTCGCCGGGCACCACGCCCGACCGTCCCTGCTGGAAAGGAACCACCTCCATGCACCACGACGAACCCCTCGTCGAAGCTCGGATCGCCCGTCTCGTCCGGGACCGCATCGACCCCGCCGTGCACCGTCGCTCGGCGCCGGTCACCGTCGACGCCTGGCAGGTGCCGGACGAACCGGTGCCGTTCGCCGAGGCCGTCGCAGCCGAGTACACGCCGTTCCGCGTCGGTGACGCCTGGGGAGCGCGGCCGTGGGGGACCACCTGGTTCCGCGTCCGCGGCACCGTGCCGGAGGACTTCGGCGTCGACCCCGGCACCACCGTCGAGCTCCGGGTAGACCTCGGCTTCTCGAAGCGGCAGCCCGGGTTCCAGGCCGAGGGGCTCGCCTGGCGCACCGACGGCTCCACGATCAAGGGCATCGAACCGCGGAACGACACCGTGCCCGTCGAGGTCGGCCCCGGCGGCACGTTCGAGGTCTACGTCGAGGCCGCCGCGAACCCGGACATCGGCGGCGACGACTTCCAGGGGGCGACCCCGCTCGGCTCGAAGACCACCGCCGGCACCGAGCCGATCTACCGCCTGCGCGCGCTGGAGCTCGTCGAGCGGGACGACACCGTGTGGGAGCTGCAGCAGGACGTCTGGGTGCTCCGCGGACTCATGGCCGAGCTGCCGACCGACGGCACCCGGGGCGCGGACATCCTGCGCGGGCTCGAACGTGCGGCGGACGCCCTCGACCCCGACGACGTCGCCGGCAGCGCTGCCGCGACCCGCGAGGTGCTCGCGCCGCTGCTCGCCGTGGGGGCGGCCGGGTCCGCCGGGCGCGCCGTCGCCGTCGGGCACGCCCACATCGACTCCGCCTGGCTCTGGCCCGTCCGCGAGACGATCCGCAAGTGCGCGCGCACGTTCTCGAACGTGCTCGACCTGATGGACCAGGACCCCGGCTTCACCTTCGCCTGCTCGTCGGCGCAGCAGTACGCCTGGATCCGTGACGGCTACCCGTCGATCTGGGCGCGCATCAAGCAGCGCGTCGCCGAGGGGCGGTGGATCCCGGTCGGGGGCATGTGGGTCGAGTCGGACACGAACCTGCCCGGCGGTGAGGCCCTGGCCCGCCAGTTCGTCGCGGGCAAGCGGCTCTTCCTCGAGGAGTTCGGCATCGACACCCCCGAGGCCTGGCTGCCCGACTCGTTCGGCTACACCGGAGCCCTGCCGCAGATCGTCCGCGCCGCCGGGTCGAAGTGGTTCGTCACGCAGAAGCCCTCGTGGAACGAGACGAACGTCATCCCGCACACGTCCTTCCACTGGGAGGGCATCGACGGCTCGCGCGTCCTGACGCACCTGCCCCCGGCGGACACCTACAACTCGGACGTCTCGGCGGCCGACCTGCACCGCGGCGAGCGCGGGAACAAGGAGCGCGGCGTCGCGAACACGTCGATGCTGCTCTACGGGTTCGGCGACGGCGGCGGCGGACCCACCCGCGAGATGGTCGCGGCAGCACGGCGTCAGCACGACCTCGACGGCTCGCCCCGGGTCGACCTCGGCACCCCCGCCCAGGTCTTCGAGGAGCTCGAGCGCGTCCTGCCGGAGCCCGCCGTGTGGTCGGGGGAGATGTACCTCGAGTTCCACCGCGGCACCTACACGTCGCAGATCCGCACGAAGCAGGGCAACCGGCGCTCAGAGCACCTGCTCCGCGAGGCCGAGCTCTGGGCGGCCACCGCGGCCGTGCGACTCGGTGTGGAGTACCCGTACGACGAGCTCGAGTCCGTCTGGCACATCGTGCTCCTGCAGCAGTTCCACGACATCCTGCCGGGGTCGTCGATCGCCTGGGTGTACGAGAACGCCGAGGCCGAGTACGCCCGGGTGGCGGAGGTGCTCGAGGACCTCATCGGTGCCTCGACGACCGCGCTCGCGAGCGGTGGTGCGCCCGCGCTCGCCGGGGTCGGGGCGTCCGCGACCGCCTTCGCCGGGGACAGTGGGGCGCCGCTCGACGCTCCACGTGCTCCGGGTGTCGCCGGGACCGGGGGCAGCGCCGAGGACGGGACGGTCGTGCGCTTCAACGCCTCGCCGGTCGCAGCGGGCGGGGTGACCGCCCTGGGGGGTTCCGTCGTGTCGGCGACGGAGGCCGTGCCTCCCGTCCGGAGCGGTGACCGCTTCGTCCTCGACACCGGTGTCGTCACCGCGACCGTCGACGCGGAGGGCCACGTCGTGTCGTTCGTCGACCACGCGACCGGACGCGACGCGATCGCGCCCGGCGCTGCCGCCGCGCAGTACACGGTGTTCCGCGACACCCCGAACCAGTGGGAGGCGTGGGACATCGACCGCGCCTACCAGCGCAGCGGGACCGTGCTGGCGGCGGCCTCCGTCGAGGTGGTCGGCGATGCGCTCGTCGTGACGCGTCCCTTCGGCTCGTCGTCGGTGACCACCCGGTACTCGGCCGTCGCCGGGCAGCCGGAGCTGCACGTCGAGACCGAGGTCGAGTGGCACGAGCAGCAGAAGCTCCTCAAGCTCGCGTTCCCGCTCGACGTCCGGGCGTCCGTCGCGTCGAGCGAGATCCAGTTCGGGCACATCGACCGGCCGACGCACCAGAACACCTCGTGGGACATGGCGCGCTTCGAGACCGCCGCGCACCGGTGGGTGCACGTCGCAGAGCCCGGCTTCGGGGTCGCGGTGGCGAACGACTCCACGTACGGGCACGACATCACCCGCTCGACCCGGGCCGACGGCGGGACGACGACGCTGGTGCGGGAGTCCCTGCTGCGCGCGCCGACGTTCCCGGACCCGCACGCCGACCAGGGGCACCACGTCTTCCGGACGGTGCTGCGCGTCGGGGAGTCCGTGCTCGACGCGGCGGACTCCGGGTACCGGCTCAACCTGCCGGTGCGGTCCGTGCCGGGGTCGGGGTCGGCCGACGTGTCGCCGCTGGTCGTCGTGTCCTCGCCCCAGGTGCTCGTCGAGGCCGTGAAGCTCGCCGAGGACCGCTCCGGCGACGTCGTCGTGCGGCTCTACGAGGCCTCGGGCGGTCGGGCGTCGGACGTCGGGGTGTCGTTCGGGTTCGACGTCGCTTCGGTGGAGGCCGTGGACCTGCTCGAGCGGCCGCTCGGCTCGGGGACGTGGGCGGCCGGGGAACCCGTCGTGCTCACCCTGCGCCCGTTCGAGATCGTCACGCTGCGGGTGCGGCGGGCCTGAGGCCACGCCGACCCCGTGGCAGCGGGGCCGGCGGCGTCGGGCCCGAGGCAGCGGGGCCGGCGGAGAGACAGCGGCGCCGGGGGAGCACGGGTGCGTTCCCCCGGCGCCGCGTCGCGCGCGCCGGGCTGTGCTGTGCCGCGCTGGCCCGGGGCGCTACGCCCCGCTCCGCCCCGCCCCGCCCCGCGGAATCGGGCATACCTGGTCGATCCGGGCGTACCTGGTCTTCCGTTCCGACCAGGTACGCCCGGAAACGCTTGGTACCGCACCTGTTCTGGGAAGGAACGAGCGTCCTGCACAGGGCGACCGGACTGGAGGCTCGTCCACAGTTGCCACGATCGGCACCCGTCGGCGCGTGGAGACCGGGCACGATCGCGGCATGGAACGTCCACTCCCCATCCTCCGTGCGGGACCGGCACGCGAGATCGCGTGTGACCCGACGACCCTGCGCCGCCGCGCACGATCGAGCGGCGCTGACCGGTTGATCCGCGTCGGCCCGAACGCCTACGTCGAGGGCGCCCGCTGGGACGCTGCGGGGCCTCGGCAGTGCTACGTGACCCGTGTCCATGCACGGCTCGGGCGGATCGGTACCGCGGCGGTCGCCTCGCACGTGTCGGCGGCTGCGGTCCTCGGGCTCCCGGCCCTGGGCGGCTGGCAGGTCCCCGTGCACGCGACCGTGCCCGAGACGATGTACCGCGGGCGGACGCGGGACCTCGTCCTGCACACGCGTCCCGTTCGTGGCGACGAGCTACTGGCGGCCGACGGGATCCGGGTGACGACCGTGCCCCGCACCGTCGTCGACATCGCGATGCAGGACGACCTGCGCACCGCGGTGGTCGTGGCGGACGCTGCGGTGCGAGCCGGGACCGGAGCGGCGGAGCTCCTGGCGGCGGTCGACCCCCGAGCACGCGGGCACCGTCGAGCGGAGCACGTGCTCGGCCTCGCAGACGGGCGCGCCGGATCGGTCGCCGAGTCCTTCGCGCGGGTGGTGTTCCTCGAGCTCGGGCTGCCAGGGCCGGTCCTGCAGCAGGAGTTCGTGGTCGGCGGGAGACGGTTCACGGTGGACTTCTGGTTCCCGGACCAGGGTGTGGTCGTCGAGATCGACGGTCGAGCGAAGTACACGCAGGAGCGGTACCTCGCGGGTCGGAGCCCCACCGAGGTGTTCCTCGACGAGAAACGGCGGCACGAGCAGTTGCTGACCGTGCCCGGCGTGCGGACGATCGTCCGGCTCGAGTGGCGCGACCTGTTCGACCCCGACGGGCTGGTCCGACGCTTCCGAGCCGCGGGACTGCCGTGCCCGGTCCGACCGTCGAGGAGCGCACGGCCCGGGGCGGCCTGACCCGGCAGGCACGCGCATCGAGGAGCGCACGGCCCGGAGCGGCTTGATCTGCAGGCACGCGCGCAGCGGCCCGAGCGCGCCGCAGCCCGACGACGACGTGGCCGGGAGCCGACCCAGGGGCCCGCGGTTAGCGTCGCGCCCATGGCTGTCACCGAGATCTGGCTCGTCCGGCACGGGGAGTCGACCGCGAACGTCGCCGCCGCCAGAGCCGAAGCCGAGGGCGCGGACGTCATCGAGGTCGACCACCGCGACGCCGACGTCCCGCTCAGTCCGTTGGGGGAGGAACAGTCCCGAGCGCTCGGGCAGGAGCTCGCCGACCGCGGCGTCGACGACGTCCCGGTCGCCCTCTGGGTCTCGCCGTACCGCCGGGCGCAGCAGACGATCGGCATCGCGCTCGATGCCGGCGGGCTGACCGAACCGCCGAAGCGCGTCGACGAGCGGCTGCGCGACCGGGAGCTCGGCGTCCTCGACCTGCTCACCCGTGACGGCGTGCGGAACCGGTACCCGGACGAGGAACGCCGACGACAGTGGCTCGGCAAGTACTACCACCGTCCCGCCGGCGGGGAGTCCTGGGCGGACGTGATGCTCCGCCTCCGCACCGTGCTGACGGACGTCGACCGGCTCGAGGGCACCGAACGACTGCTCGTCGCCGCGCACGACGCCGTGGTGATGCTCGCCGTCGCGGTCTGCCTCGACCTCGACGAACACGCCCTCATGGCGTTCGCCGAGGACCACACGGTCGCGAACGCCTCCCTGACACGACTGCACCGCGACGGGCCCGGTGCCCCCTGGACGCTCGAGGAGTTCTCCGCGGTGGGGCACCTCGACGACGACGAGGTCACCGAGCACAGCGGCCGGAAGGACGACGCCCGTGTCGACTGACCAGGAGCCTGCAGCACCGCGGCACATCACGCCGAACGTCCTCCGCGAGTGGGCGCTGCCCGACGCCGGCGCCGGCAAGTACGGCCGGGGACAGGTCCTCGTCGTCGGCGGCGCCGCCCACACCCCGGGTGCCGCCATGCTGTCGGCGCTCGCCGCACTGCGGGTCGGAGCAGGCCGACTGTCCCTGGCGGTCGGGTCGAGCGTGGCGAACCAGGTCGCGGTCGCCGTGCCCGAGTCGGGCGTGGTCCCGCTCGCCGAGGACGACGGCGGACACGTCGCCGTCGGCGCGATCGACGCCGTGCTCGACACGGCCGGTGCTGCCGACGCGGTGCTGGTCGGTCCCGGGCTGGACGAGCCGGACGGTGCTCGGGACCTCGTCGCGGGCATCGCGGACGTGGTCGGTCCGGACACCTTCGTCGTGCTGGATGCCTTCGCGCTCGGCGTCGCGGCGGACGTCGAGGACCGGCTCAGGCCGTTGCGCGGTCGTCTCGTCCTCACGCCGAACAGCGGCGAGGCCGAGCGGCTGCTGGGTCGGGACTGCGGGGACGACGACGTCGCCGACGCCCGGGAGATCGCCGAGCGGTACGGCGCCGTGGTCGCGCTGTCCGACGTCATCGCGGCGCCGGACGGCCGTGCCTGGGTGAAGGGCACCGGCTCCGGAGGGCTCGGGACGAGCGGCAGCGGCGACGTGTTGTCGGGTGTGGTGGTCGGATTGCTCGCCCGCGGTGCCGAGCCGGCACAGGCCGTCGCCTGGGCGTCGTACGTGCACGCCGCCGCGGGTGACCGCCTCGCCGTGCAGGTCGGGCCACTGGGCTACCTCGCCAGCGAACTGTTGACCGAGATCCCGCGGGTCCTGGTCGAGCTCGGCGGCTGACGACGGCGCTCGTTCCTTCCCAGAACGACTGCGATACCTGGTCGGAACGGGTGTCCCTGGTGGAACCGAACGACCAGGTACGCCCGGATCTACCAGGTACGCCCGACCGCGCCCGGCGAAGCCACGGCCAGGGCCAGGGCGAGCGCGCTCACCCGCCTAGCCGCGCAGCGCCTCCACGGCCTTGTCGAACCGGCGCTGCCGCGTCTCCGGGGCCTTCGCCGCGAGCACCGGGTCCACGAGTGCCCGCTGCCGTGACGCCGACAGGGTGTCGTACGCCGCACGGACCCCGGCCGCGTCGAACGCCGCCGCCAGGTCGGAGGGCAACTCGACGGTACGCGGCAGGGTGTCGAGCTCGAGCGTGACCTCGACGGTGTCCCCGGCGCCGATCCCCGCTGCGGTGCGGTGCGCCTCCGACAGCGGCACGAGGAACTGCCCGCCCATCACCCCGACCGTGGACCGGTAGGTGTAGCCGCCGTCGATCGTGACCACCACGGCGGGGCGCTTCCCGGAGCCGAGGGCGTCGATGACCTCCTCGGGGACGGGTAGGCCGGTGGCCGTCTTCCTCGCCTGCAGGACCGTCGTCGTGAACTGCACCCGCGCCTCCCGGCTGTCCGCGGTCGTGACCGCACCCGCGCGGCCGACGCGGCCGACGCGACCGACGCGACCGTGCGTCGTACCGGTCGAGCGCAGGACGCGCGACCGGACGTCGAGCCCGCCGCGACCGACCCTCGCCGGGGACCGTCCCCGGCAGCGAAACCGTACAGCCGTACCCGCTGTTCCGCCACCGTTCACCGCCGCAGCACGACCCCGAAACCGGGCGCGTCCACGATCGTGCCGAAGCCGGACCCCCGGACACCCGAATCCCCACAGCACCCGGAAGGCACACCCCGTGCAGCACACCCGCACCCTGGCCGGCATCGCCCTGGCCGCAGCAGCAGTCGTCACCCTGGCCGGTTGCTCGGCGACGAGCAGCGCGTCGACGTCGAGCGACACCGACTGGAAGACCGCCACGAGCGCCGAGTCGGCCGGCGGCATGGACGCCCTCGTGAAGGCCGCGAAGGCCGAGGGGCAGCTCAACGTCATCGCCCTCCCGCCGACCTGGGCGAACTACGGCAAGATCATCGACGGCTTCGAGCAGAAGTACGACATCAAGATCAACTCGGCCAACCCGAACGGCTCCAGCGCCGACGAGGTCGCCGCCGTCAAGTCGCAGCAGGGTCAGTCGACGGCCCCCGACGTGCTCGACCTCGGCAACGCCGTGATGCAGCAGAACCTCGACCTGCTCACCGACTACAAGGTGGCGAACTGGTCGGACATCCCGGACACGCTCAAGGACGCGGACGGCAAGTGGACCCGCGACTACACGGGCCTCATGTCGATCGGGTACGACTCGTCGAAGATCACGGACGCCCCGAAGGACCTGGACGACCTGCTCGGCAGCGAGTACAAGGGCAAGATCTCGATCGCGGGCGACCCGACGCAGGCGAACCAGGCGGCGTCCGCGGTGTACCTCGCCGCGCTCGAGAACGGCGGGTCGGCGGACGACATCACGAAGGGCGTCGACTACTTCGGCAAGCTGCAGCAGGCCGGCAACTTCCAGAACGTGCTGCCCACGCAGGCGACGGTCGCCTCGGGAGAGACGCCCGTCGTGATCCAGTGGTCGTACAACAACCTCGCCTGGGGCCCGGCGGCCGGGTCGAGCGGCAACCAGGACTGGAAGACGGTCGTCCCCGAGGGGCAGGCGCTCGGCTCGTACTACTCGCAGGCGATCAACAAGGACGCACCGCACCCCGCGGCGGCACGCCTGTGGCAGGAGTACATCGCGAGCCCCGACGCCCAGAACCTGTACCTGCAGGCCGGCGCCTTCCCGTCGACCCTCGCGGCGATGGAGCAGTCGGGCAAGGTCGACGAGGACGCCCTGCGGGCCGCAGGCGGGATGCCGAAGGACTACGTCGAGCTGACCGACGCGCAGGTCACCGACGCGGCGAAGGTCCTCGCCGCGAAGTGGTCCGCCACGATGGGGTCCTGAGCAGCATGACGACCGCATCGGCGCCGGGCGGCAGCGCGTTCATCCCGGGCGCGAGCACGGGCGTGAGCACGGGCACGGGCGTGGGCGTGGGCGTGGGCGCTGGCGCGGGCACGGGTACGGGCGCGGGCACGGCAGTCCCGGTCCCCGCCGCCACCAGCGCGGCAGCGGCCCCCGTCGCGTCGTCCGGCGCCGATGCGGATGCGGCCACCGCCGCCCGTCGCACCGGGACCCGGGCCCGCCGCCGCCCCGGCCTCGCCTGGCTCGGCCTCACCCCGTTCGCCGCGTACGTCCTGCTCTTCCTGGCCGTCCCCGCCGTGATCGCGGTCGGCAGCGGGTTCTCCACCGGCGACGGGCGGTTCACGCTCGCGAACCTCGCAGCGCTCCGTGACCCGTCCGTCCTCCGCGCATTCGCCGGCTCGTTCGGCCTGTCCGCGGTCTCGGCCGTGATCGGCGCCGTCGTCGGTGCCCTGGTCTGCTGGGCGCTCGCCGCGCTCCGGCCCGACGGGCTCGTCCGCTCGATGATCGACTCCGCCGCCAGCGTCCTCGCACAGTTCGGCGGCGTGATGCTCGCGTTCGCGTTCATCGCCACGATCGGCGCGCAGGGACTGGTCACCACCTGGCTGGTGTCGGCCTTCGGTCTCGACCTCAACGCGAACGGGACCCTCCTGTACACCGTCCCCGGTCTCGTGATCCCGTACGTCTACTTCCAGGTGCCGCTCATGGTCCTCACGTTCATGCCCGCCCTCGAGGGCGTCAAGCCCCAGTGGGGCGAGGCCGCCGCCACCCTCGGCGCCTCGCGCGCGACCTCATGGCGGCGCATCGCCCTGCCCGTGCTCGCGCCGGCGTTCTGGGGGTCGCTGCTCCTGCTCTTCGCGAACGCGTTCTCGTCGTTCGCCACCGCGGCGGCACTCATCTCGCAGGGCGGCATCGTGCCGCTGACGATCCGCGCGCAGCTCACCAGCGAGACGATCATCGGTCTGCAGAACGTCGCGGGTGTGCTCGCCCTCGGCATGGTCGTGGTCATGGCGGTCGTGATGGGCGCCTACTCGCTGCTCCAGCGTCGCGCTGCGCGGTGGCAGCGGTGACCGCCGTCTCGTCGGTCCGCCCCGTGGCCGCCTCATCCCGGCCTGGAGGCCCCACCCGCGTCGGCCGCTTCGGCGTCGCTCCGTCCCGGGGCGCCGCCGTCGCCGTGCTCGCCCTGGTCGGACTCGTCGTCGCCGTGCCGCTGGTCGCCCTGGTGCAGTTCACGTTCCGCCAGGGCACCGACGGGGCGCTCACGCTCGATCACTACGCCGCGATCGTCGACCCGGCGAACGCGTCCACGTACCAGCCGGTGTTCGACGGCCTCGCGGCGTCCCTGCTCATCGCCGTGATCACCGTCGCGATCGTGCTGCTCGTGCTCCTGCCCGCCCAGATCGTCACCGCGCTCCGCTACCCCCGCCTGCGCCGCGTGCTCGAGTTCGTCTGCCTGGTGCCGATCACCGTGCCCGTCGTCGTGCTCGTCGTCGGCTTCATCCCCGTGTACCAGGTCGTCGCGCAGGTGTTCGGCTCCGGCGCGTGGACCCTGGCCTTCGCGATCGGCATCGTGTCGCTGCCGTTCGCGTTCCGCCCGATCGCCGCGGCGCTGACCTCGGTCGACGTCACGGTGCTGTCCGAGGCCGCGCGCTCGCTCGGCGCCTCGTGGTGGACCGTGACGTGGCGGATCCTGCTGCCGAACCTCCGCCGCGGCATCACCGCCGCGTGCTTCCTGACCGTCACGGTCGTCCTCGGCGAGTACACCCTCGCCTCGTTCCTGTCCCGCACCACGTTCCAGACCGCGCTCGTGCTCGTGCAGCAGACCGACCCGTACGTGGCCGCGATCTTCTCGCTCGCCGCACTGCTGTTCGGTTTCGTGCTGCTCGTCGTCATCGGCCGGGTCGGCGCGGGCCACCGGCGCACCCCGAAGGAGTCCACATGACCGTCACCGCTCCCGCCGCCCCGGCGTCGCTGTCCACCGAGGGGGCGACCGTCGAGCTCGAGGCGGTCGAGAAGCACTACGGCTCCCACCGTGCGCTCGCCGGCCTGTCGCTCCGCATCGAGCCCGGCGAGTTCGTCTCGCTGCTCGGGCCGTCCGGCTGCGGCAAGACCACCGCGCTGCGTGCGCTCGCCGGTCTCGAGGCGATCGACGCCGGCGCGATCCGCATCGACGGAGCGGACGTCGTCGCGGTGCCGGTCGAACGACGCGACATCGGCATGGTGTTCCAGCAGTACTCGCTCTTCCCGCACATGACGGTGCGGCAGAACGTGTCGTTCGGCCTCGAGATGCGGAAGGTCGCCGCCCCAGCACGTCGTGAGCGGGTGATCGAGGCGCTCGACATGGTGCACCTCGCCGACCTCGCCGACCGGTTCCCGCACCAGCTCTCCGGCGGGCAGCAGCAGCGGGTCGCCCTCGCCCGTGCCCTCGTCACCCGCCCGCGCGTGCTCCTGCTCGACGAGCCGCTGTCCGCGCTCGACGCGAAGGTGCGGGTGTCCCTGCGTGACGAGATCCGCCGCATCCAGAGCGACCTCGGCATCACGACCGTCTTCGTCACCCACGACCAGGAGGAGGCACTCGCCGTCTCCGACCGCATCGCGGTGATGAACGCCGGCGGCATCGAGCAGGTCGGGACGCCCGAGGAGCTCTACCGACACCCCGTCTCGGCGTTCACCGCGGACTTCGTCGGGCAGTCGAACCGCCTGCGTGGCGACCTGCGCAGCGGCGACGTGTTCGTCTACGGCTTCCGCGTCCCGGCGCTCGCAGCGGACACCGCGGACGGTCCGGTGCTCGCCTACGTCCGCCCCGAGGACGTCGCCTTCGCCGCCGAGGGCGTCACCGGCACCGTCGTCACGTCGAGTTTCCTCGGGTCGATCCGGCGCACGACGGTCCGGCTCGATGACGACACGGTCGTGACGGTGCAGCACGAGGTCGGCGACCGCCGCGTGGCCGGTGACGCCGTGGCCCTGCGACTGCTCGGCGCCCCGGCCGCGGTCGCCCCGCTCGCGTAGCGGCCGCGCCGGCCGCGCCGAGCCGAGCCGCCCCGAGCGTTCCGCGGAAGCGACAGTCTGCTGCGAACCGTTGGCGACGATCTGTCGCCTTCGCGGGGGTGAAGGCGACCCGGTTTCGATCGGGAGGCGCGGGGCGGGCCCGCCCCGCGCCACCCGGCCCGCGAGTCCTCGCGACTGTGTTTGACTACCCCGAC
>NZ_JAMAYF010000158.1:0-433 GCF_023712445.1 Curtobacterium sp. P97
GCCCAGCGCGTCGTCGGTGAGCAGACCCGGGGCGACGTCGGCCTGGCCCTCGAAGACGCCGTCGACGACGGGCTCGGCGTCGACCGCGGCGACCGCGGCCGCGCGCAGACCCGGGTCGGCGAAGGGGCCGCCGGCCGTGTTCAGCTGCAGGGCGGTCACCCGCGGCAGCGAGGTGGTGACGACGCGCTGGTCGTCGGTGAGGGTGGCGAGCTGGCCGATGGGCACGCCCTGGGCGACGTCGAGCTCACCGGCGCGCAGGGACGCCGTCCGGGCGTCGGCGTCGTCGACGAACCGGACGTCGACGCCGTCGGCGGCCGGCGTGCCGCCCCAGTAGTCGGTCGCGGCGTCGAGGCTGGCCGACTGCGCGCCCTGCACGGCGGTGATCGCGTAGGGGCCGGTGCCGTGGCCGACCGGGTCGGGAGCGGTCGGGTCG
>NZ_JAMAYF010000159.1:0-432 GCF_023712445.1 Curtobacterium sp. P97
GGCCACCGCCGTGTCGCCGCCGGGCTGGATGGCGGGGATGGTCGCGGTCGGCTCGGGGTTCGTCACGGTGGACGAGGTGGCCGCGGCGGTCGAGGTGCCCGAGGCGTCGCTGCCGGAGTCGGAGCTGCAGGCGGCCAGGCCGAGCGCGGCGCTCATGGCGATGGCGGCGACGGCGGTGCGCTTGGCGGTGGTCTTGTTCAGGTTCACGGTCGAACTCCTCGTGCTCGTGTAGGACATCCGGGTCGTCCGGGGGGTCACGAGGAGTTCGGGCTCAGGTCAAGATCTGGATGTCACGGTTCGATAACGGTCAATCCGATCATGGGCGACGCAACAGGTAGGTGTCCATGACCCAGCCCTTGCGCTCGCGTGCGGCCGCCCGCACCTTCGCGATCTCGTCGACCACGTCGGCCAGCTGGCCCGACACCAGCAGCT
>NZ_JAMAYF010000160.1:0-432 GCF_023712445.1 Curtobacterium sp. P97
CGCCCCGACGGCTACTCGTTCCTGCCCGAGCTCGCCGACGTCACGGCCAACGCGATCTCGGTGGAGACCGCCCAGTCGCACCTGGACCGGCGACGCTGGAGCCGCTGCGCGGCAAGGGCATCGCGCTCGGCGTGCTGGACCTCTCGACGCCCGAGGTCGAGACGCCGGTGCAGGTCGCCGACCGGGTGCGCCGGGCGCTGGACCACGTCGACATCGAGAAGCTGGTGCTCTCCAGCGACTGCGGCCTGAAGTACCTGCCGCGCGAGTCGGCCGCGGGCAAGATGCGCGCCCTGGCTACGGCCGCCGAGCTGGTGCGCGGGGAGCTCTAGCCGACCGGGGCCTCGGCGACCTGGGCCAGGGCGACGTCGAGCGACCGGACGGCGCCGTCGGGGTCGACCCGGGCCAGCGCGAAGGCCGCGACCACCAGCGAGG
>NZ_JAMAYF010000161.1:0-430 GCF_023712445.1 Curtobacterium sp. P97
GGCCAGCTGATTGCCGTCGGCATTCTGGTTGGCATTGGCTCTTCAATTCTGATTATTCCGGGCTTTATCCCGATGTTCTTCTCCAACGCGACGATTGGCGTCTTTGCCAATCACTTCGGCGGCTGGCGCGCGGCGCTCAAGATCTGCCTGGTGATGGGCATGGTTGAAATTTTCGGTTGCGTGTGGGCGGTGAAGCTCACCGGTATGAGCGCCTGGATGGGGATGGCGGACTGGTCGATTCTGGCGCCGCCGATGATGCAGGGCTTCGCCTCCTTCGGGCTGGCGTTTATGGCCGTCATCATCCTGATTGCTCTCGCTTATATGTTCTTCGCTGGCCGCGCGCTGCGCGCCGAAGAAGACGCGGAAAAACAACTGGCAGAGGCCTCTGCCCAATAAGGAGTTCTGATTATGACCGTACGTATTCTGGCTG
>NZ_JAMAYF010000162.1:0-430 GCF_023712445.1 Curtobacterium sp. P97
GTGTTCGACTACACCTCGCGCTACACCCCGGGCCTCACCGAGTACCACACGCCGGCGCGGCTGACCGACGACCTCGCCCGGCGGGTGGCCGAGGTCGCCGTCACCGTGCACGAGGTGCTCGGGCTGGCCGACCTCTCGCGCACCGACCTCATCGTCGACGCCGACGGCTCGGTGCACTTCCTCGAGGTGAACGTGTCTCCGGGTCTCACCGAGACGTCGATGTTCCCGATGGCCGTCGAGGCCGCGGGGCACCGGCTCGGCGACGTGCTCACCACGCTCCTCCGCCAGGCCGCCCGCCGCGCCTGACCCCCGCCGCGCCGCCCGGGCCGCACGGTGGGGATGCCGTGCGGCGAGGTGGCGCGTGGATCAACGTCGTTGATCACAGGTCGTCCTACCCGGGGACCGTTGCCCGGGGACGAAGCCGTTGGAT
>NZ_JAMAYF010000163.1:0-430 GCF_023712445.1 Curtobacterium sp. P97
GTAGGCCGCCGTCGCGAGGCCCTCGTCGGGCAGGTAGCCGGTGCCCCGCAGCGCCTCGGCGAGGTCGTCGGGGCTGGCCGGTGCGGCCGGGAGGGTTGTGGGCTGGCTCACCGGCCCCTTTCCCACGGCCCCGGCGGGCCCGCGTTGCGGCGGGTTGCAGGGTCAGCCGAGGATCGCCCGGGTCACCGCCACCTGCTCGGTCAGCACCCCGCCGATGACGGCCTGGGTCTCGTTGATCGTCTCGATGACCACGCCGATCGAGGCCAACGAGCCGACGACGGCGTCGACCTGCTCCTGGATGGCGTTGATCTTGGCGTTGACGTCGGTGGTGGCGACGGCGGTCTCCCGGGCCAGCTCCTTGACCTCGTTGGCCACGACGGCGAACCCGCGACCGGCCTCCCCGGCCCGGGCGGCCTCGATGGTGGCGTTG
>NZ_JAMAYF010000164.1:0-430 GCF_023712445.1 Curtobacterium sp. P97
GGGACGAGTACGCCGCCCGCGTGTGGCAGCGGCTGGTCGACTGACCGGCGTCGCCGGGGCGGTCACCGGAAGGTGACCACCCCGGTCGCGCTCGTCCAGGTCGCGGTGCCACCGGCGAAGCGCTGGGTCGCCCCGCCCGGAACCGGGCGGACGTCACCGGTCGGGTAGCCCCATGCGCCGACCTCCCACCCGGCGGCCGCCCACCCGTCCCGGATCGCACCGGTCACGGCGTGCGCGCCGCTGGCGGGCGACCAGTACACCGATCCGCCCTCGAAGGTCGAGAAGCACCCACCGCCCCGCAGGCCGCACGCCTCGTCACCCGTCGGGTAGCCCAGCAGCCCGTCCTGCGCGCTCGCCCCCTCCCACGCAGCCAGGATGAGACCACGCACCACGTGCGTGCCCGTGCCCGGGCTCCAGTACAACCGACCGC
>NZ_JAMAYF010000165.1:0-429 GCF_023712445.1 Curtobacterium sp. P97
TTGAAGCCGCGGTTGGTGGTGGTCATGCCAGGGTTCCCTTCTGTTCCACGGTGACCTGCACCGACGAGCCGTGCTTGCCGCCGAGGCGACCGAGCCGGTCCCCGACGGCGTGCTCGACGGCGCTGGCATCGACGGGGATGCCGGACAGGGGCACCACGTGCACCTGGGTGCGGTGCCCACGAGCGGACGCGGTCGTGTTGGCTTCCGGGACGCCTGCTGCGTGGGCGGCAGCGTTCGCGGCGGTGGAGGCCAGGATGCGGGTGTCGATCACGACCGCACCACGGTCACGGTCGATCCCGGACCGGGGCTGCCGGCCGGGCTTGAGGGCCAGCACGACCAGGACGATGCCGAGGATCACCAGGGCGGCGGCGATGACCTCGATGATGGTGGTGAACGCGGCGTCGGGCGTGAGGGCGGTGTCGACCACGG
>NZ_JAMAYF010000166.1:0-428 GCF_023712445.1 Curtobacterium sp. P97
GGTTCAACCAGCTGCGCGACGCCGACGGCGCGTTCGGCGCCCAGCAGGGCCCCTCGGCCGACCACCTGCTCGGCACGACGGTCGGCGGGTACGACGTCCTCTCCCGCGTGCTCCACGGCACCCGCACCGCGCTGTTCGTCATCGTGGTGGCGGTCGTGCTGTCGATCGTGGCCGGGGTGCTGCTCGGCCTGGTCTCGGGCTACCTGGGCGGCTGGCTCGACCGCGTGCTGGTGGTCATCGCCGACGCCGTCTACGCGTTCCCGTCGCTGCTGTTGGCGATCGTCGCGGCCATCGTCATCAGCGGCGGTCAGTCGAGCCTGGTCGGCGGCGTGCTGGCCGCGGCCATCTCGATCACCGTGGTGTTCATCCCGCAGTACTTCCGGGTGGTGCGCGCGGAGACGGTGCGGATCAAGGGCGAGGCGTTCGTG
>NZ_JAMAYF010000016.1:0-70381 GCF_023712445.1 Curtobacterium sp. P97
CGGTTCGGTGGCCCCGCCCCGGGGCCTCCAGGTGGTCGGGTGGCTGCGTGCTGCGCCACCGCGCAGCGCGCGCCTACTCGGCGCGACGGCGCCGAGCGACCTCCCACAGGGTGACGCTCGCGGCGATGCCCGCGTTGAGCGACTCGGTGGCGCTGGAGATCGGGATCGAGACGATCGCGTCGCAGGTCTCGGTGACCAGGCGGGACAGACCCTTGC
This sequence comes from Curtobacterium sp. P97, assembly GCF_023712445.1. NCBI lineage: Bacteria > Bacillati > Actinomycetota > Actinomycetes > Micrococcales > Microbacteriaceae > Curtobacterium > Curtobacterium sp. P97. The sequence goes on from NZ_JAMAYF010000016.1 coordinate 217, forward strand.
CCTCGGACCCGACGACGATCACGATCGGCCGGTCGGCGAGCTCGAGAGCGTCGAGCTCGACGTCCCCGTCGCCGTCGAGACCGAGCACGAAGAGCCCCATCGACTTCAGCGACTTGAGCGTCTGCGTCAGGTTCGGTGCCATCGCGACGGGCGTGCGCGCAGCGGCACCGGCACTCGTCTTCCACGCCGACGCCGTGACGCCGACCGAGCGGCGCTGCGGCACGATGACGCCGTGGCCACCGAAGGCCGCGGTCGAGCGGATGATCGCGCCGAGGTTCCGCGGGTCGGTGATGCCGTCGAGGGCGACCATGAGCGGGACCTGGTCGCGGGAGAACGCGCGCTCGGCGAGGTCCTCGGCGACGGCGTACTCGTAGGCCGGGACCTTCAGCGCGACACCCTGGTGCACGCTGTCGTGGCCCGTGATGCGGTCGAGCTCCGGCCGCATGATCTCCATGATCGGGACGCCGCGGTGGTTGGCGAGCGCCAGGATCTCCTTGACGCGGTCGTCGACCTCGATGCGGGCGGCGATGTACAGCGTCGTCGACGGGGTCTTCGTGCGCAGGGCCTCGAGCACGGAGTTGCGCCCGGTCACGAGCTCGGAGTCGTCGCTCTTGCGCTGCGGCGGCCGACCGGTGCGCTGCTGCGGCGAGCTCGACGCACCGTGACGGCCGCGGGCAGCGTCGAGCCGGTCCTTCGCCGCCTTGCGCTTGCCGGCGGGGTGGTACGGCCGGTCCTCGGCCTTCGGCGTGGGCTTGCGCCCCTCGAGCGCCTGCGCGCCCTGGCCGCCGGAGCCGACCTGCTTGTTGCCCTTGCGGCCGGAGCGGACGGCGCCGGGCCGACCCTTCTTGCTCCCCGAGACGTTCTTCATTGCTCTCTCCTGTCCGGCACGGCCGTTGTCAGGCGATGCTCCAGCGTGTTCCTGCTGCGGTGTCCTCGATGGTGATCCCCGCGGCTGCGAGGTCGTCCCGCACCCGGTCCGCCGTGGCGAAGTCGCGTGCCGCACGGGCCTCGGCGCGCTCCTGCACGAGGCGGTCGACGAGCGCGGCGAGCGGTGCGGCCGAGACGTCCTGCGCACCACCGGACCAGTGGGCCGCTCGCGGGTCGATGCCGAGGACCTCGACCATGGCGGCCACCTGATGGTACGCGACCCCGAGCGCTTCCGCATCGTCGGCGTCGAGCGCGGCGTTCCCGGCACGGACCGTCTCGTGCAGCACGGCCAGCGCCTGCGGCACCGCGAGGTCGTCGTCCATCGCGGCCGCGAACGCGTCGGGCACGGCCGGGGCGTCGCGGAGCGGGACCCCCTCGAGCCGGGGTTCCGCGCGGGCCAGGAACCCCTCGATCCGGTCGTAGGCGGCCTCGGCCTCGGCCAGCGAGCCGTCGTGGTGGTCGATCGAGGACCGGTAGTGCGCCGCGCCGAGGAAGTACCGGACCACGACCGGACGGGCGGACGCGAGGAAGGCGGCGGCGAAGATCGAGTTCCCGAGGGACTTCGACATCTTCTGCCCCTCGACCGTCACCAGGCCGTTGTGCAGCCAGTACGACGCGAACGGGTCGCCGGCCGCGGTCGACTGCGCGAGCTCGTTCTCGTGGTGCGGGAAGCGCAGGTCGAGGCCGCCGCCGTGGATGTCGAACGCCGGGCCGAGGTAGCGCCGCGACATCGCCGAGCACTCGATGTGCCAGCCCGGGCGGCCCGGCCCCCACGGGGAGTCCCAGGTCGCCGTCGTCGGCTCACCCGGCTTGGCGCCCTTCCACAGCGCGAAGTCCCGCGGGTCGCGCTTGCCGCGGGGGTCGGCGTCGGTGGCCTCGACCATGTCCTCGCGTCGCTGGCGTGTCAGGGCGCCGTAGGACTCCCAGCTGCCGGTGTCGAAGTACACGTCGCCCGTGCCGTCGGCGGCGGCGTACGCGTGCCCGCGCTCGATCAGCCGCTCGATGATCTCGTGCATCTGCGGCACGCTCGCGGTCGCCCGCGGCTCGTAGGTCGGGGCGAGGATCCCGAGGGCGTCGTACGCGGCGGTGAACTCCCGCTCGACGCGGTACGCCCGGGCGAACCACTGCTCGTCGGTGCCCGCGGCCAGGTCGAGCACCTTGTCGTCGATGTCGGTGACGTTCCGCACGAGGGTCACCCGGTACCCGCGGTACGTCAGCCACCGGCGCCACACGTCGTAGACCAGTGCCGAGCGCAGGTGCCCGATGTGCGGCGACGACTGCACCGTCGGCCCGCACACGTACATGCTCACCTGTCCGTCGACCAGCGGGACGAGGTCGACGACGGCTGCGGCGCGGGAGTCGTACAGGCGAACGGTCACGCCCCAAGCCTAGGACGTCGGACGCGCCGGGTGACGGAGGGGGTCAGCAGCGGTCAGCGCGGCCGGACGACGGCGGTCGCGATCGCCGCGAGCCCCTCACCGCGCCCGGTCAGGCCGAGGCCGTCCGTCGTCGTGCCGGAGACCGCGACGGGAGCACCGACGACCGCGGCCAGGGCGGCCTGCATCTCGTCGCGTCGGACACCGATGCGGGGACGGTTCCCGATCACCTGGACCGTGACCGAGGTCGGCGCGAGACCGGCCGAGCGCAGGAGCTCGACGGCCCCGCGGACGAAGACGTCACCGGTGGCCCCGGCGTAGCGCGGGTCGGAGGTGCCGAAGCGCCCGCCGATGTCACCGAGGCCGCCCGCCGACAGCAGTGCGTCGCAGACCGCGTGGGCGACCGCGTCGCCGTCGCTGTGCCCGGAGAGCCCCGGTTCGCCGGGGAAGTCGAGCAGCCCGACCCGGCACGGCGACGCGGCGTCGAAGGCGTGCACGTCGACCCCGAGGCCCACGCGGACGTCGGGCGCCGCGGCTGCCGCACCGGTGCGGGAGGCCACGAGCGCCTCGGCCCGTGCGAGGTCCCACCGCGTGGTGATCTTGAACGCGTCGGCGTCACCCGGCACCGTGCGGACCGTTCCCCCGGCTGCCCGGAACACACCCGCGTCGTCGGTCTCGGAGCGCTCGGCGCCCGCGTAGGCGGCCCGGAGTGCGGCGAGCGGGAAGACCTGGGGCGTCTGCACCCCGACGAGCGCCGACCGGTCGACGGTCTCGACCACGACGTCCGCGTCGACACGCTTGACGGTGTCCGTGACGGGCAGGGCCGGGACGACGCCGTCACCGGTCGCGCGTGCACGGTCGAACACGGCGTCGAACTGCGCCGCCGGCGTCAGGCAGCGGGCGGCGTCGTGGACACCGACCCACTCGATGCCGTGCGGCAGGGCGTCGAGGCCCGCCTGGACCGAGGCGTGGCGGTCAGCACCGCCTGCGACGACCACGGTGAGGTCGACCGCGTGTCCGGCGGTCGCCGCGACCAGGGCGCGGCACTCGTCGAGGCGGGCTGCGGGTGCCACGACCACGAGGACGGTCGGCTCGGCCAGGGTGAGCACGGTGCGCAGGGCGCGGGTGAGCATCGGCTCGCCCGCGACCGGGACGAACGCCTTCGCGTCCCCGATGCCCAACCGCGTGCCGGACCCGGCCGCGACGACGACGACCGCCCTGCTCACCCGATCGGGGAGCAGGGCGGTCGTCGTCGTGTCGTCCAGCGGCGGTCCGCGCTACGAGGCGAGGACCTCGTCGAGGACGGTCGATGCCTTGTCCTCGTCGGTCTTCTCGGCCAGGGCGAGCTCGGAGATCAGGATCTGCCGGGCCTTGGCCAGCATCCGCTTCTCACCCGCGGAGAGTCCGCGGTCCTGGTCGCGGCGCCAGAGGTCGCGCACGACCTCGGAGACCTTGATGACGTCACCGGACGCCAGCTTCTCCAGGTTCGCCTTGTACCGGCGCGACCAGTTCGTGGGCTCTTCCGTGAAGGGCGCCCGCAGGACCTCGAAGACCTTGTCGAGGCCTTCCTTGCCGATGACGTCACGGACGCCGACCAGGTCGACGTTGTCCGCCGGCACCTCGATCGTCAGGTCACCCTGCGTGACACGCAGCTTCAGGTAGACCTTTTCCTCGCCCTTGATGACGCGCGTCTTGACTTCAGAGATGGTTGCCGCCCCGTGGTGGGGGTAGACGACGGTCTCGCCGACCTCGAATTGCATGTATCAGGCTCCGTTCCCAGGACCCCCAGTTTACCACAAGGACCTTTCGGGTAAGGGGCCTGGGCGGCCCGCACCCCCGACGATCGGTAGGATGGACGCGGACCGCCTGGTCCACATCGTGATCTTCCGGAGGAATCTCTTGCGAGCTCGGGTACTCGTGTCCGTCGCCGTTGCGGCATCCATCGCGCTCGGCGCCACCGGCTGCGAGTTCATGTCGCCCGCGCACACCAAGGAGATCAAGCAGATCACCGACGGCGTGAACGTCAGCACCGGCTCGATCGACATCCGGAACGCGCTGCTCATCTCCGACGGCGGCGAGGACGCGCGCTTCGTCGGGAGCTTCATCAACACGGGGTCGAAGGACGTCACCATGAGCGTCGAGGTCGGCGGCGTGACCCAGACGGTCGAGATCCCGGCGAACTCGCACGTCGATCCCGCCGTCCCGGCCGGCCCCTCGAGCGAGGCCGAGTCCAGCGTCCAGTCCGGCGCCGAGACGCAGGGCACGCGCTCCGCCGGCCAGCCGGAGCTCGTCTTCTCGGGTGCCGACGCCGTCCCCGGCTCGCTCGTCAAGACGTACTTCTCGTACTCGGGCGCCGAGGGTGTCTCGGCCAACGTCCCGGTGCTCACCAGCGCCCTCGAGGAGTACCAGACCCTCGCCCCGACGACGTCCCCGTCGGCCACCCCGTCGAGCACGGAGACCTCGCCGTCGGAGAGCGGCTCCGAGCCCACCGGCGACGCCACGGCTCCGGGCACCCAGTCGGGCGACTCGCAGACCGACTCGTCCGAGGGCGACAGCGGCACGAACTGACCGCCGCGCGCCGGACGGGCGCGACGACCTGACGCAACGCACCGGAGGCCCGGTGCCGGTTCCGAGAACCGGCACCGGGCCTCCCGTGCGTCGCCGGTCAGCCCTCGATCCGGTACCCCAGACCGCGCACCGTCACCAGGACCTCCGGGGCGCTCGGCACGCGCTCGATCTTCGACCGGATGCGCTTGATGTGCACGTCGAGCGTCTTCGTGTCCCCGAAGTAGTCCGACCCCCACACGCGGTCGATGAGCTGCCCGCGGGTGAGCACGCGTCCGGCGTTCCGGAGCAGGAGTTCGAGCAGCTCGAACTCCTTGAGGGGCATCGGCGTCTCCGCCCCGTCGACCGTCACGGTGTGCCGCTCGACGTCCATCCGGATCCCGCCGACCTGCAGGATGCCGCTGTCGCCCGGGTCGTCCTCGGTGCGCCGACGCAGCACCGCCCGGAGCCGGGCCAGGAGCTCCCGGGTCGAGTAGGGCTTCGTCACGTAGTCGTCGGCGCCGAGCTCGAGCCCGACGACGATGTCCACCTCGGAGTCCTTCGCGGTGAGCATGATGATCGGCACGTTCGAGCGAGTCCGGACCTGCCGGCAGACCTCGGTGCCGCTCAGTCCGGGCAGCATGAGGTCGAGCAGGATCAGGTCGGGGTTCTCGGTGTCGAACTTCGACAGCGCGGTCACGCCGTCCGCGGCGACGGCGGTCTCGTACCCCTCGCGCTGCAGGAGGAACTCCAGGGGCTCGCTCAGGGCCGGCTCGTCGTCGACGATGAGGATCTTGGTCACGATGACTGCTCTTCCAGTTGCTCTTCGAGTGCGGTGGTGAGTTCGGGATCCGCCTCGGGCAGGCGGATCGTGAAGGTCGAGCCCTTGCCGGGCTGCGACCAGACGCGGACGTCGCCGCCGTGGTTGCCGACGACGTGCTTGACGATGGCGAGCCCGAGACCGGTGCCGCCGGTCGCCCGCGACCGTGCGGGGTCGACGCGGTAGAAGCGCTCGAACACGCGGTCGAGGTCGGCCTCCGGGATGCCGACGCCCTGGTCGGTCACCGCGATCTCGACGAACCCCTTGGTGGACCGGACGCCGACGCCCACACGGGTGTGGTCCGGGGAGTACTTGACCGCGTTGGCGATGAGGTTCGACACCGCGACCTGCAGCAGCCCCGGGTCGCCCATGACCCGCAGCTTCGAACGCTTGGCCCGCACGATCTCGATCTCCCGGGCGCGGGCGACGACCTCGTTCGCGTCGACCGCCGCCTGCACGATCTTGTCGACCGACGTCTCCTCGCTGTTCTCGAGGGTGTCGACCGACTGCAGCCGCGACAGCTCGATGATGTCCTTCGTCAGGGCCCCGAGCCGCTCGGACTCGGTGATGAGCTGCCCGGCGAACCGCTTCACGTGGTCCGGGTCGTCGGCGGCGACGACGAGGGTCTCGGCGAGCAGGCCGATCGCCCCGATGGGGGTCTTCAGCTCGTGCGAGATGTTCGCCACGAAGTCGCGTCGGACCTCGTCGATGCGGCGGCTCTCGGTCAGGTCGTCGGCCGTGACGAGCACGTAGCGGTTGCCGAGCTGCGCCGCCCGGAAGCTCAGGTAGCCGACCAGTTCCCCGCTGCGCCCGCGGGGCAGCTCGAGGTCCTCCGACCCCATCTCCCCGCTCCTGCGCACCTGGTCCACCAGGGCGACGAGCTCGGCGTGCACGAGCTTCCGCCGCACGACGAGCCCGACGGTCAGTGCCTGCGGCGACGCGGCGACGACCGTGTTCGAGGGGTCGACGACCACGGCCGGGTTGTGCATCGTGGCGATGACCGCGGCGACGCCGTCGGGCAGCGTCCGTTCCGCGACGTCGGCTGCCCGGGCCGTGCGCTCCGCCGTGATGACCAGCACCACGACCCCTGCGCCGAAGACCCCGCCGAGGAGCATCGACAGTGGCACGAGCCACGCGTTGTCCATGCCGCCAGTGTAGGGATCGTCACGCGGGGTTCCGACGCCGTTCACCCCGCTTCCGCTCAGTCGAGGCCCCGGATCGTGAGGTGTTCAGCCGCAGGTCACCGTTCGTTCACCTGGGCTGACGACACTCGTCCGGTACGCATCAGAGAGGCACATCCCCCATGCGCGAAGTCTTCCAGCAGGAGCTCCAGGACGTCCAGGAGCGTCTGACCGAGATCGCCGGACTCGTCGAGTCCGCCATCACCCGTGCGACGCAGGCGTTCAGCGAGTCCGACGTCGCCCTCGCCGAGGAGGTGATCGCCGACGACGCCATGATCGACCACGCGGCGAACAGCCTCGACGAGATCGCGATCGACATCCTCGCGCGGCAGGCGCCGGTCGCCCGTGACCTCCGCGTCGTCGTGACCGCGCTGCGCGTCAGCTCGTCGCTCGAGCGCATGGGCGACATGGCCGAGCACATCGCGCAGCTCGCCCGCCAGCGCTTCCCCGAGAAGGTCGTGCCGAAGGGCCTGCGCGGCACCTTCAAGCAGATGGGCGCGCACGACGTGCAGATGGCCCAGAAGCTCACGCGCCTGCTCGCGACCGAGGACATCGCCCTGGCCGCGGAGATCCGCGACGAGGACGACGCCGTCGACGAGCTGCACGCGAGCGTGTTCGACTTCGTGCTCGGCGAGACCTGGAAGGGGAACCCGATCGACACGGTCGACGCGACCCTGGCCTCGCGCTACCACGAGCGCTTCGCGGACCACGCGGTGTCGATCGCCAAGAAGGTCGAGTACCTGGCGACCGGCGACTGGACCGGCGCCGCGTCGGTGACGGCCTCCCCCGCCTGACGGGTTCTGCCAGGATCGTGGCATGGCTCAGGTCGCGATCGTCGTCAACGGGATGCCCGGTTCGGGCAAGAGCACGGTGGGCGCCGCCCTGGCCGAGGTGCTCGGCTGTCCCTTCCTGTCGAAGGACCGCATCAAGGAACCGCTGGCCGACGTGGTCGGCCCGATGATCGGCTCGCGCGAGCTCGGCGGCATCGCGATGGACACGATGTGGTCGATGGCGCGGGCCGTCGAGAACGGGGTCGTCCTCGACGCCGTCTGGCTGCCGTCCCGTGACCGCGACCGTCTGGAGGCCGGACTCGCCTCCGCCGGCTCACCGCGCGCCGTCGAGGTGTTCTGCCAGGTCGACCGGGTCACCGCCGCGGACCGGCTGCGCGACCGGTACGAGCCCGGCACACTGCCCGTCCGGCACGAGGTGCACGGGGACCTGGCGGAGATCCTGGCCTTCTGGGACGAGCACGGCGACGCGGCCGCACCGATCGGGCTGCCGGGCGTCCCCGTCGTGCGGGTCGACACCGGTCGCCCCTACGACGTCGGGGCGCTCGTGCAGGAGATCGCCGACCACTTCGTCTGAGGCCCGCCCGAGGTGCACGAACGCCCCGCCGGTGTCCGGCGGGGCGTTCGTCGTGCTGGTGCTACTTCTTGGCGCCCTGCGCGGCGACCGCGGCTGCACCGGCAGCGGCGGCCTCCGGGTCGAGGTAGTACGAGGGCTTCGTCGGACGGAAGTCGTCGTCGAGCTCGTACACGAGGGGGATGCCCGTCGGGATGTTGAGGCCCGCGATGTCGTCGTCGGAGATGCCGTCGAGGTGCTTCACGAGGGCGCGGAGCGAGTTGCCGTGCGCGGTGACCAGGACGGTCTTCCCCTCGCCCAGGTCCTTCGTGATGTCGGACTCCCAGTACGGCAGCAGCCGGTCGATGACGAGCTTCAGCGACTCGGTGCGGGGCAGCTGGTCGCCGAGGTCGGCGTAGCGGCGGTCCCCGGCCTGCGACCACTCGGCGTCGTCCGCGATGGGGGGCGGCGGCACGTCGAACGAGCGACGCCACTCCATGAACTGCTGCTCGCCGTACTGCTCGAGCGTCTGGGCCTTGTCCTTGCCCTGCAGGTCTCCGTAGTGGCGCTCGTTGAGGCGCCAGTCGCGCTTCACCGGCAGCCAGGCCAGGTCGGCCTCGAGCAGGGCGATGTCGGCGGTCTGGATCGCGCGGGTCAGCAGCGACGTGTAGAGGACGTCGGGGACGATGCCCGACTCGGCGATGAGGGTGCCGGCACGCTTCGCCTCCTTCTCGCCGAGCTCGGAGAGCCGGACGTCGACCCAACCGGTGAACAGGTTCTTCTGGTTCCAGTCACTGTTGCCGTGACGCAGCAGGACGAGCGTGGAGGTCATGCGTCCGAGTCTACCGAGCGGGTGCGCCTCGGTACCCTGGGGTCCATGCCCATCGGGAACGTCACGCGCGGGACCACCGGGTACAACCGGCTCCGTCGTGTCGACCGCTGGATCGCCGCGCTCCCCGTCCTGCGCCGGACGGACGACCCGCTCGTGGCCGACGTCGGGTACGGCGCTCGACCGACGACGACCCTGGAGCTCCGCGACCGGCTGGCCCGGGTCCGACCCGACGTCGAGGTCACCGGCATCGAGATCGAGCCGTCACGCGTGGCGCTGGCGAACGCGGGCACCCGTGACGGGGTGACGTTCCGGCTCGGCGGCTTCGAGACGCCGACGCCCGGTGGCCGCCGTCCCGCCGTGATCCGGGCGTTCAACGTCCTGCGGCAGTACGACGAATCCGCCGTCGTCGACTCGTGGCGGATCATGCAGGACCGCCTGCAGCCCGGCGGGACACTCGTCGAGGGCACCTGCAACGAGGTCGGCCGCGTGGCGTCCTGGGTCACGCTCGACGAGCACGAGCCGCACACGTTCACGGTGTCCCTGCGCGTCGCCGACCTCGAGCTGCCGAGCATCGTGGCGGAGCGACTGCCGAAGGCCCTGATCCACCGCAACGTCCCCGGGGAGCGGGTGCACGCGTTCCTGCTCGACCTCGACCGTGCGTGGGCGGTCGCCGCTCCGCTCGGCACGTACGGCCCCCGCCAGCGGTGGATCGCGACGGTGCACGGCATGCGCGACCGGGGCTGGCCGGTACTGCACGGGGTGACGCGCTGGCGTCTCGGCGAGCTCAGCGTCCCGTGGTCGGCCGTCGCTCCCGCCTGAGCGGCCGCCGCGCCACGAGACTCGCCCAAGCGGACACGTCCACGGTCGTGCGGGCGCGAACACGTCCGCGGGGCCGAGTCTCGCCGGACCGCGTCCGACGACGACTACGAGCGGCGCACGGCTCCGAGCCGGGGCAGGCGCGGGACGTTCGCCGTCGCGCCGGCCTCCGGCGGGACGATCGTCTCCTGCGCGGCCGTGACCACGACGTCGTCGACGGTCAGGGTCAGCGTCACGGCGGGGTCGAGCGAGCGCTTCACGACCGCGAGCCCGACCGGCCCGAGCTCGTGGTGGAGCGCCGACGCGGTGAGCCGCCCGACGTCCTTGCCGTCGAGCTCGACCGCGGTGCCCGGCGCGGGCAGCACGCCGTCCGAGCCGTCCAGGTGCAGCATCACCACGCGGCGCGGCGGGTGCCCGAGGTTGTGCACCTTGGCGACGGTCTCCTGCCCGCGGTAGCAGCCCTTCGACAGGTGCACGGCGGAGCGGAGCCAGTCGAGCTCGTGCGGGATCGTCCGCTCGTCGACGTCCGCGAGCGAGGGCCGCCACGCGGCGATGCGCAGGGCCTCGAACGCGAGCAGCCCCGCGACCGGCGTGTCCGACGCTGCCAGCGCAGCCACGGCGTCCGGGGTGACCACGTCGATGCGGAGGGTCCAGTCGGAGGCGGGATGGGCCTCCGGGGCGGCGTAGCCCCATCCGCCGGGCGTGACCGACGACCACGGGTCGACCCACTCGACGACCACGCCGTCGGGCGCTGCCGAACCCGCGAAGCGGCCGAGCGTGACGAGGTCGGCCGACCGGTCGGTGACCTCGACGCGGAGCATGAAGCGCATCGAGTCGAGCCAGGCCGCGAGCGGTGCGGCGTCCGCGGGCTCGGTGAGGAGCCAGGTGATCTCGCCGTCGTCGACCACCCGTGCGGCGTGCTCGACGCGGCCGGACTGGTCGAGGACGAGCGTCTCGGTGCTGACGCCGGGCTCGAGCCCGGTGAGCAGCTGCGAGGTGATCGAGTTGAGCCAGGACAGGCGGTCCGGACCACTGACCGTGACGACCCCGAGGCCGAGCTCGACGACCGCGCGACCGGAGGCGAGCGCCCGCTGCTCACCGACGGGGTTGCCGAAGTGGGCGGCGGGACCGGCCTCGGTCGCGACGAAACCGTCGCGCCCGCTGAAGGCGGACATCAGTCGACCTTCGCGAGCTGACCCGAGGCGTGCGAGGTGAGCTGCTGCCCGAGCGCGGCGATGTCCCACGCCCAGAAGAGCTTGCCCTCGACCAGGCCGTACAGGCGGGTCGCGGCCGAGTAGTCCTTCGCGTTCGGCGAGCGCATCACGGCGTCGGTGGCCAGGTCGATCCGGCCCTTCCTGACGCGGCCGACGTAGAGCTCGTTGACCCCGGTCGGGTGGATGATCGCGGCCTCGACGTCGAAGCCGTCGGTCGTGTTCCGGAGCGCCTCGACGCTCTCCACCGTGCTGAACGGCGCGGGGCCGTCGCCCATGAGCATCGCGGGACCGCGGTCACCGGGCTCGTTCGGCCGGTCGATGCGCCAGTAACCCATCTCGGCGGCGAGCGGCGTGTGGTCGTCGTCGAGCAGCCACGTCGTCGAGGAGTAGTTGAGGTACGGCAGGCCGTCGTGGCTGAAGCTCACGCGCTGGCCGAACTCGTACTTGCGGGGCTCGTCCTCGTCGCCCACGGGGTACTCGACGACGCCCGTGCCCTCCCAGACACCGACGAGCCAGGACAGCGGGACGAGTTCGGGCGCCAGACCCTCGGGCAGTTCGATCAACGCTGACCCTTGAACAGCTTCACGACGACGACGACCGAGATGAACGCGATCGCGAGCGACGCCAGGCCGAGGAGGCCCACGTAGAACAGCTCGAGCGCAAGCAGCGAATCCATGCCGCGAGTCTACGCGGGACGCCTGACGGCGCCAGGGGGCGTGCCGCGCGGTCGCAGGTCGCGCGGTCGCGGGTCTCGGGTCGCGCGGCTCAGCGCGCCAGCAGCACCACGGCCGTGACGAGCACGACGACGAAGGCGCCGGAGGACGCGATGCTGATCCGCTCGACCAGCCCGTCCTTGGTCGCGGTGATGAGCTGCAGCACGAAGCTCACGAGCACGCAGAGCACGAAGACGAGCAGGAGCCAGGCGAACGAGTCCTTCTGCGTCAGGGCCAGCACGAGCACCGCACCGACCACGGCGAGGACCCAGACCGGCAGCACGGAGGTGAGCCGCAGGCGGCGCTGGTCGAGGGGCGGGACGGGCTCGGTCACGCGTTCCATCATGACAGGGCCTCGCCGACCGGGACGCCCGACCGACCGGCCGGTCGGCGGGCCTCTTCCGACACATCACTAGGATGGCTCCACGACGTCCCCTCGTTCTGGAGGTCCTGTGGCCCAGCTCCTGGTACTCACCTCAGCCGCGCCCGGCGACGTCCTGCCGAGTCTCGGTCTGCTGAGCCACCGGATCCGTCACGTCCCGGCCGAGGCCGCCCAGCTGGTCAACGCCCCGCAGAGCGACCTGATGTTCGTGGACGCCCGCCTCGACCTCGTGAGCGCCAAGGCGCTGTGCAAGATCCTCGCGACGAGCGGCTCGACGACGCCGGTCATCCTCGTCGTGACCGAGGGCGGGCTCACCGCGGTGAACAGCGAGTGGAACGTCGACGACGTCGTGCTCGAGAGCGCCGGGCCCGCCGAGGTCGACGCGCGCATCCGCCTCACCACGGGACGCGCCGCCAAGAACCCGTCGGGCTCGAAGATCCAGGCCTCCGGGGTCGTCATCGACGAGGCGAGCTACTCGGCGAAGGTGCGGGGCCGGCCGCTCGACCTCACCTTCAAGGAGTTCGAGCTCCTGCGCTTCTTCGCCTCCCACCCCTCGCGCGTCTTCACCCGCGAGCAGCTCCTGAGCGAGGTCTGGGGCTACGACTACTTCGGCGGCACCCGCACGGTCGACGTGCACGTGCGACGGCTCCGCGCCAAGCTCGGCGACCTCGAATCGCTCATCGGCACGGTCCGCAACGTCGGCTACCGCTTCAACGTGCACGACGACGAGGCCGACCGGCTGGCGGCCCAGTAGTGCTCGCCGTCGTCGAGATGCTCGCCGCCGCCGCGACCGCCGCGGGCGAGGCCCCGCCGTTCTCCGACCAGACCCTGGTCGACGTGCGCGCCGGCCGTGCCGCGGTGGTCGGGGACGAACGCGGGGTCGCCGTGGTCCGGGACGGCGAGCTGGAACTCGTCGTCGCCCCGGAGGCCCGTGGCCAGGGCGTCGGGTCGGCACTCGTCGCGCAGGTGCTCACCCCGGGCGCCGGGGGCGCGACGGCGGCCTCGGGCGTTCCGCGCCTCGCGTGGGCGCACGGGGACCACCCGGCCGCCCGCGCCCTCGCCGACCGGTACGGCTGGACTCCGGTACGGACCCTGCTGCAGCTCCGGGCGACGGTTTCGGACGAACCCACCGGGGCCGATGTCCCCGACGGGTACCGCATCGACGCCTTCCGCCCGGGCGACCCCGAGGACGAGGACGCCTGGCTGACCCTCAACGCCGCGGCCTTCGCGCACCACCCCGAGCAGGGCCGGATGACGCTCGAGGACCTACGCGCCCGCGAGGCCGAGCCGTGGTTCTCCGGCGACGACCTGCTGCTCCTGCGCGACGACTCCGGCGCGCTCGCGGGATCGTGCTGGCTCAAGGTCGAGGTCGGCGTCGGCGAGTTCTACGCGGTCGCGGTCCGGCCGGACCTGCAGGGGCGTCGGCTCGGCGGGGTCCTGATGCGCGCGGGCTCGGCCCGGCTGGCCAGTCGTGGACTGACCGCGTCTGCGCTCTACGTCGAGGGCGACAACGAGCCCGCGCTGGCGCTCTACCGCCGGTCCGGCTTCACGCAGCACGCGATCGACGTGCAGTACGCCGCAGGGTCCGGCCGGTAACATGACGCGAGGTCGACGAGGGGTCGACCGGGGGCAGTCGGGGGCAACGTGACGGAGCAGGGTCGGGCGCAGTACGGCCGCGGCGAACCGCTCGGTGCGTCGTACCGGCTGGTCGACCTGCTCGGCACCGGCGCGACCGGCGAGGTCTGGCGCGCCGAGCACACCGCGACCGGGGAGCACGTCGCCGCCAAGCTGCTGCGCGCCGAGCTCGCCGCCGACCCGACCGTCGTCGAGCGGTTCGTCCGCGAACGCACCGTGCTGCTCGGCCTGCAGCACCCGTCGATCGTCCGGGTGCGCGACCTCGTCGTCGAGGGCGACCGACTCGCGATCGTCATGGACCTGGTCGGCGGGGGCTCCGCCCGCGACCTGCTCGCCGACGCCGGGACGCTGCCGCCCCGGGACGCCCTGACGATCACCGCCGAGACGCTCGACGCCCTCGCCGCCGCGCACGGGCAGGACGTCACCCACCGCGACGTCAAGCCCGACAACGTGCTGCTCGCGTCCCCGTGGGCACCCGGCGCCACGGGCGACGTCCGGGTGTCGGACTTCGGGATCGCGTCCGTCATGGCCGACCGGCAGCGCACCACGACCGGGCTGCTCGGCACGCCGCAGTACATGGCCCCCGAGTCGATCAGCCAGGGGCGCTCGGGCCCCGCGGCCGACGTGTACGGCACCGGGGTGATGCTCTACGAGCTGCTCGCCGGACGCACCCCCTTCGCTGGACCGGGCACCGACTTCGCCGTCGCCTACCGCCACGTCACCTCGGACCCGCCGCAGCTCGACGTCCCCGCGTCGCTGTGGTCGGCGATGTCGACGATGCTCGCGAAGGACCCGGCCGCACGACCCGCGGCGGCCGACGCCGCGGCCACCCTGCGCCGCCTCTCCCGGCAGCTGGCCGACGCCCCGGCGCTGGCCCCGACTGCCGATCCGGAGTCCTTCGCCGAGGTCGAGCGGCCCGCCACCGTGGTGCGCGGACTCCGTCCAGGCGGCGGTACCGCGTCCGACGGTCCCCCGGCGGACGGCTCCGGCCCGTCACCCGCTGCGGAGGACGCCGGACCGGTGCCCGAACTCGGGCAGGCGGGCTCGCAGACGGTCTTCCGGCCGCTCGCACGCCCTCCGGTCGCCGCCGCTCGCGAACCCGAGGCCCCGGCGCGCGGCCGGTGGCAGCGCCCGGACTGGCTCACGAACCGCATGCTCGGGCTCGGTGCCCTCGGCGTGGTGCTCGTCGCCGCACTCGTCGTCGGCGGGGTCGTCTGGCTCCCCGGCGCCCTGGGCGGCAAGGACACCCCGAGTGCGGCCCGCACGGCGCAGGCCGCGAGCGCCTACCAGCAGGACCGTCCGCTGCCGACCGGACTCTCGACGACCCGCAAGGCGACCGTCGACCCGCAGGCCGGCACGGTGGACCTGTCGATCACGTACGCCGCCCAGTCCGCGACGCTCCGCGGCCCGCTGCTCGAGGTGGTGCCCGGGGTCGGAGCGCGGTCCGAGTGTCCCGCGGTGACGTGGACCGGCGACGAGGTGAGCGGTGCCCGGAACCAACCGTCGCTGACCGGCGTCGACGTCCGCTGCGGCTGGACGCTCTCCGACGTGGTGGTCCCGGCGGGCGAGGACCTGACCGTGCAGGCGACCGTGCGGCTGTCCGACGTGCCCGACCAGGCCGGGCTCCAGGAGTGGCTCGACGCGGCGGGCAGCGCGACCACGACGGCCGTCACCGACCAGGCCGTCACCGGGACCTCGTACCCCGTGCAGCGACTGCAGGGCGTCGAGGTCCGCACGCCCGACCGCACGGTCAGCCAGACCACGCTGCCCGTGACGCTCGTACCGGTGTGGCCGAGCGGTGCCGACGAACTGAACCCCCTCTACCGCAGCCCCTCGACCGGGAAGCCGTCGGAGATGCTCACCGACGTCGCCGGCGGGGAGGCCGGGGTGCGCTTCGCCGACGGGTGCTCGGGTGCGCTGGCCGTGTCCTCGGACGGCCTCGTCGTGACCGCACTGTCCGTCGCGCCGTCCTGCACCGTCCGCGCGACGGTGGGCAACTTCACGGACCTCGAGAGCTCGCCCTTCGGCATCACCACCCGCGACTGACCGGCGTCCGCCCTCGCGGGACGTGACGTGGGTCACGCCGGGAGGCGCGCGGCGGGCGTGCACCGCGACTCCCGGTCGCGGATCCGCCGGACGGGAGGTGTGTGGCGGCGGTGTGCCGTGCCTCCCGGTCGCGGACCCGCCGGACGGGAGGCACGTGGCGGCGGTGCGATGCGCCTCCCGTCCGGTGGTGGTCGCGCCGGTCAGGCGCCGGCAGCGGCCGTCTGGACGAGCCGGACCGCACCGCCCGATGCGGCGTAGCCGCGGCCGACGGTCAGCGCGACGGGGGCCCGTCTCGGCAGCGTGACACCGAGCAGTTCGCCGTCGTAGTCGACGTCGGGCTGCAGCAGCACGCCGCAGCGGGACTTCCGGACCGATCGCGTCCAGTGGCTGTAGAGCGATCGGAGGTCGGCGGACCGGCCGGCCGCGACCACGCACAGGCCCGGCCGCTCGGAGGACAGCAGCGAGGCGATCGACTGGTCGGCGTCGTCGAAGCGTTCGGCGTCGTCGACGAGCAGCAGGACCGGGCCCCGCTCCAGGCGGAGGCCGGCCAGCAGGGCGGGGACCTCGTCCGCACCGACCGCGAGGCGGTCGAACACGCCGTCGGCGAGCGGAGACCGGCGGTCGCAGACCGCCCACACGGCGGGGCGGACGCCCTCGGCGGACCGTGCCAGGTCGGCGAGGGCGAGGAGCACCGTCGACTTGCCGGAGCGCGCCGGGCCGGCGACGAGCACGTGCTCGCCGTCGTAGACCTCGAGCGCCGCGGTGCCGAGGTCGTCCTCCGCGATGCCGACCGGCAGGCGCCACGGCTCGGTGTCGAAACGGGCCGGGGTCCGGAGGTCCTGCACCCGGACCGCATCGGGCAGACGTCCGACGGCGCTCGTCTTCGCCGCGGCGTCCGGCCACGCCGCGGCGACCTCGGCGACGGCTCCGGCGAGGGGCACCGACGGCGTCGCGACGTGGCTCTGCAGCTTCGTCGTCGAGTCGATGTACCGACCCGGCACGGGCGGTGGGACGTCCTTCGGACGGACCCCGATGGACGCGTAGTCGTACGGGTCGGCCAGGCGGAACATCCACTTCTGGGTCGTGACCTCATCCATGGCGGACGGGACGGCCTTCGCCCGCGTCGTGGAGACGGCGAAGGAGATCCCCAGCGCCGGCCCCTCGGCGTAGACGCGGTACAGGGCGTCGAGGAGCTGCTGGCCCTCGAAGTCCTGGTACTCGTCGCGGAGTGCGGCGAGGCCATCGATGAGGACGACGGCTCGACGTCCGCCGGGGCTCGCACGACGGCGTTCGAGGTCGGCGCGCAGGTGTCGGAGGAAGCGGGCCTGCAGCTCGCCCGCCCCGGCGCCGGACCCGACGTAGGCCGTCGTGTGCGGCAGCTGCGCGAGCGGTGCCAGGTCCCCCGGTCCCATGTCCAGGACCAGGAGGTCGAGGTCGTCGGGGCTCGTCGTCCGCGCGAGACGCAGGGCCAGGGCGGACAGGGCGGTGCTCGTGCCGCTGCCCGGGATGCCCATCAGGACGAGGTTGCCCTCGTCGAGGTCCCAGCCGCCGGCGACCTGGCGCTGGTGGTCGGGGTCGTCGGCGAGCGCGACGGGCACGAAGCGGCGGGCACCGTCGGACGGTTCCGGGACGTCTGCCAGGTCGACCCGGGCTCCCAGCGCCTCGGGCCAGATGGGGCGGGGTGCCGCGTACCCGGCGGCGTCGTTCGCGGCGCGGATCGCCTCGATGAGGACGTCGAGGTCGGTGTCGTCCGACGCACTCGGCCCGGGTGCGGGCGCCGGTGCCGGGACGCCGAACACGTCGGTCGGGCGGACGGAGACCGGCTGCTCGACCCGTTCGTCGCGCGCGCGGCCGGTGACCAGGGCGGTCTGCACCGGGGTGATGTCGTCCTGCCCGAGCTTCACGTAGGCGCGGCCGGTCTGCTGGCGGCCGATGCCCGCCGCGGCGGGCACGCCGATGACGTTCGTCGAGTCCTCGCGGCTCTGCACGCGGAGCGCCACCCGGAGGTTCGTGTTCGCGAGGATGTCCTCGCTCACGACGCCGGCCGGCCGCTGGGTGGCCAGCACCATGTGCACGCCGAGCGTCCGGCCGACCGCAGCGATCGCGACGAGCGAGGTCAGGACGTCCGGGAACTCCTTCGCGAGCATGGCGAATTCGTCGACGACGAAGAGCAGGCGCGGCATCGGCTCGGTCGGCCGTGTCGCCAGGTAGGCGTCGAGGTTGTCGATGTCGGCGCCGGCCGTCGCGAAGACCCGCTGACGACGCTCGAGCTCGGCCTCGAGCGCGCGGATGGCTCGGTCTGCCAGCTGCTCGTCGAGGTTGCTGATCGTGCCGATGGTGTGCGGCAGCCGCTCGCAGGCGGCGAAGGCGGCGCCGCCCTTGAAGTCGACGAGGAGGAAGTTGAGCCGGGTGGGGTCGTTCCGGGCCGCGAGGCCGGCGACGAACGAGCGGAGGAACTCGCTCTTGCCGGAACCCGTGGTCCCACCGACCAGGCCGTGGGGGCCGTCGCGCACCAGGTCGATCTCGAGGACGCCGGACTCCGAGGAACCGACCGGGGTCGAGGTACCGGTGCTGGTCTGCCAGAGGGTCCGGATGCCCTCGGCGGTGGTCGTGTCGACGGCGGCGGTCCCGTGGCCCGCGCCAGGGGCCGCGGCGCGAGCGGTGCCGCCAGGGGCCGCGGCACTCCGCGCGAGGAGTTCGGGCAGGCGGACGAGCGACGGCAGCGATGCACCGGGCACCGTGAGTTCGGGGTCGTCGAAGTGGGCGACGGCGCGGGCGGCGCGCTCCGCCGTGTCCGGGGTGAGGCCGGCGAGCACGACGTCCTCGACCCGCGTGCGGTCCTCGGGGCGGTAGACCGTCGCGGCCGCGTCCGCACCGACCGTGACGATGGACGTGCAGGCGGCGGGCAGCTGCTGCTCGTTCGTCGCGATGACGATGCCGCTCACCCGCTGGCGCCGCTCCCCCGGGCGCAGCGACACACCGGGGACCGCGCGGCCCTGGCCGAGCAGGCTGCGTGCCGGGGCGTCGCGGCCCTCGGTGAGGACGTCGGAGTCCACGACGACGAGCAGGTTCGGCGTGGGCAGCTCGTCGAGCGACTCCTGCAGCCCACGCAGGACGGCGGCGCTCTGGTCGCGCTGCGCCGACATCCACCGGGCGCCGGTGCTGCTGCCCGCGACGCGCGTGTGCGGCAGCCAGGAGGCCCAGGACCAGTCGTCCTCGCGGCCCGCGTCGCAGAACACCCCGACCGTCAGGTCCGCGGGTCCGCAGTGCACGGTCGCCTGCGCCAGCAGGCTGCGGGCCAGGGCGAGCGCACCGTCGCGGTCACCGACGATGCCGACGACGCCGGCGTCCGACAGGTCGGCGACGACCGGCGCCGCCGTGAGCCGGCTGTCCGCGATCGCGGCCTTCGCCTCGTCCTCGAGCTTCGACGACGCCGCCCGCTGGTCGACCTCGGGACGCCACGGCGCGTCACCGGTGCCGGCGTGCAGGCTGAGGAAGTCGTCGTCGTCCGACCGACGCTGCCACAGGTCGGTGGTGGGGACGAGCGCTCGACGCACGACGGTCGCCGGGTCGGGCACGAGGTCCTGCCGGCGGGCCGCCTCGACGGCCGCGGCCGCGGCGATCTCGCCGCGGAAGGTCTCGACCGCCTCGGTGAAGCGCGTCTCCTCCTCCTTCAGGTTCTTCGCCCGGCGGTGCTTCTGCTCGAACCACATGCCGATCGCGGTCACGGGGCTGAGCAGCGCGAACAGTGCGAAGCGGGCGTCCCCGAGCAGGAGCACCATCGCCCCGGCGAGCACGAGCGGAGCCGCCACCGTGATCCAGCTGAACTTCGACGCCGGGGCGACGTCCCTGCGCGTCGGCGGGGACACCGGCTCGGAGTCGGTGAGCCGTCCCGGCCGGGGCGGTCGGTTGAACGGCGCCGTGGCGGCCGGCGTGAGGTTGGGCAACGTGCCCGCTGCCGGCACGGTCGTCTCCGGCAGCTCCGGACGGAGCAGCAGGACCGCGCCGCCCACGATGACGCTCGTGGTCCCGGTCAGCAGGACGCCCTCGTCGTCGATGCGCTCCCCCGCGATGACCGTGCCGTTCGTCGACCCGGAGTCGCGCACCCGGACACCGTCGTCCTCGCGCTCCACGGTGCAGTGCTCCCAGGACGCGCTCTCGGTGGGGAGCACGACGTCCGCCTGCGGAGCGCGTCCGACGACGAGCCGACGGCTGCGCGGCACCGGGACGACGACGCCCGCCCCGAGGCCGCCCGCCAGGGTCACGCTCCACCCGTCGACGGCGCGCGGTGGCTCCTCGGTGGTGCGGGCGACCCGGGACCCTTCGAGGAGCACCAGGTCGCGCAACGGGGTGTCGGAGCTCGTCCGGTGACCGTCGACCGCCAGGGGTGTGCCGGGGTCGAGCGGGGTGCCGAGCGACGCCGCGACGAGGTCTCCCAGCGTGGAGGACTCCGCCCACCCGTCGGCCTCGATCGTCTCGCGGCGGTCGTCGAGCTCGATCAGCAGGCGCATGGGCGGTCCTCCCTGGGCGTGGTGCGGCGGTGCGGGTGGTGCAGGTGGGACGGGGTCAGTCGGTCGAGTCGGAGAACCAGACGAGCGCGGGCGTGGCCCCGTCGTCCTCGGTCGCAGCGGCGGGGCGGAGCCCGAGGTCCTGCGCGGAGGCGGCGAGCACGCCGGCGGGATCGCCGAGGGCCTGTCGCGAGCCGAAGTCGAGTGCCGGGCCTGCGAGGCCGTCTCCGGCCCCGAGGTCGAGCCGGGCCAACGCGTCCGACACCGCGGCGGCGTCCGTGCTCCGGGCCGTCCCGACGGCCGTCACGAGCGCCACGACGGCGTCGTGGCTGCGGGCGTCGGCCACGGTCGCCACCGAGGCGAACGACCGGTCGCCCGTGAGGTTCTTCGCGTCCGCGTCGTCGGCGAGGACCCGCACGCCGCCGAGGAACGCCGACATGGCGCGGCCCTCGGCGTCCGAGGACAGGGCACGGGCGTCGTCGGTCTCGACCCCGACGGTGCGGAAGGCGCCGCTGAGGCTGCCGCCCGCCTGGGCGAGCGCAGCCGCGAAGGCGGGGCTGGTGGCCTCGGGGGTCAGGACGACCGGAGCGGTGACGTTGGCCTCCTGGAGTGCGGCGACGAGCGCTCCCTGTCGTCCGGCCGGACCGCTGACGACCACGGCGTCGGAGTCGGGTGCCGCCTGCTCGTCCCCGTCCTGCTCGGCTCCGGCCTGCTCGGCTGCAGCCTGGTCGTCGGCCGTCGTGGCGTCGGTGGAGCCCGCCGCCGCGCCGGTGCGCTGCGCGACGGTGGTGGCGAGAGCGCCGAGGTCGGGTGCGCTCGTCGCGTCGACGACGTGGGCGAACCGCACTCCGGACGGCGCTCCGCCGCCCAGGTCGACGAGCAGCGGCGACGCGGCGTCGCCGAGCGCGTCCTGCAGCGCCGTCGCGACGGACTCCGTCGACGGCGCGGTCGACCAGGCGTCGTCCGCGCCGGCCGCGTACGGTGCGACGACCGGGATGCCGGCGTCGGCCGCTGCAGCGAAGGCACCACGGACGTGGTCGCCGGACGTCGCCACCACGATGCCCGAGACACCGTCGGCAGCGAGCGCTTCGACGGCCTTCCGGGCACCGTCGATCGACCCGCCGTCGTTCTTCGTCACGAGTTGCACGTCCGTGCCGCCGAGCTCCAGGCGGCGCTGCGCCACGAGGGCCCCCTGGGCGGCGTCGTCCCACTGCGCACCCTCGCCGTCACCGAGCGTGACCACGACGCCGATCTTCGTGCCGTCGGGGACGTGGGCGACGCTGATCGGCACCGGGGCCGTCGCGG
The DNA here is from genome assembly GCF_023712445.1 of Curtobacterium sp. P97. Taxonomy (NCBI): domain Bacteria; kingdom Bacillati; phylum Actinomycetota; class Actinomycetes; order Micrococcales; family Microbacteriaceae; genus Curtobacterium; species Curtobacterium sp. P97. Next base: position 21,857 of record NZ_JAMAYF010000016.1, read on the forward strand.
AGACCGCCTCGGCCGTGGTCGATGCCGAGACACGTACCGCGAGCAGCGCGGTGACGACGGCGGCGACGACGAGGACGGCCACCGCGACGATGATCGCGGTGCGGCGGCGTTTCCGGGTCCGGGCGGCGTCGGGCGCTGCGGTCTCCGCGGGCTCCGCTGCGGCCGCCTCGGTCGAGTGGTCCTGCACGTGGCTCATCGCTCGGCTCCGATCCGGAAGGCGTAGAGCGTCGTCGACGTCGCGCTGGACGGAACGTCGAGACGGAAGGCGGGGAGCTTCGCCGCCCGGTCGAGCGAGGCGCGGAACTGCTGCTGCTGCAGGAGGATGCCCGCGACGTCCTCGGCACGGACGTTGGCGTAGCCGGAGGCGTTCTGCGACGCGAGGGCGAGCTGGTAGTCGGCGGAGTCGGACTTCGCCGCGCTCGTGGCCATCGCGCCGAGGATGCCGGAGCCGTTGACCTCGCGGTCGCCGAGGTCGAGCATCACGCGGTTGAGGTCGCCGGTGAGCAGCGTGCTGGCACCCTCGACGTCGCGGACCGAGGCGCTGGTGCTCGCGTCGATGCGCTGGAGGCTCGCCGCGGTCTGCTCGTCCACGGACGAGGCGAGGCTGTTGCTCTGCTCCTGCAGCGAGCCCTTCTGCTCGTCGATGGTGCCCTTCGACTGCTTCGTCACGTCGTCAGCCGTGGACCGGAGCCCGGCGATGGACTTGTCGAACGCGTTGCGGACTTCTGACGCGTTCGACGACGCCGACTTCGACACATCCGTCACACGCTCGTCGAGCAGCGCCCGGACACTCGACTCGACGCGCTTCTGTTGGTCGTCCGCCGTCTTGCGGAGCTCGTCCTTGACCTTGTCCTGCTGTTCCTTGAGCGCGCCGAGGTCGGCGCCGACCTCGTCCGACTGTGCGACTGCGGCTTCAATGTTGGTCTTCAACTGGTCAAGCTGAGCCGCGGCGCCGGCGTCGTCGGATCCAGCCCGTCGAACGGCCTCCACAGCCGAGCGCACTGCGGCGATGCGGTTCCGCAGTTCGACGAAGGCTCGACCGAATGCACTGTCGGGGTTGGATACGTCGGTGGACTGCTCGATCTCGCCCCATGCTGCCGCCTGCTCGGCGAGACGCTGGTCCATGGGCGCGGAGAAGGGGGCCGGTGGCTTCTGCGGCCCCGGGCCGTCCTCAGACTCGTCACAGGGGGTTGCCGTCAAGTACGCCCGAAGATCGTCCGCCTGCTCCTCGGTGAGACCAGAAGTCGGGCCGCCGATGATCGGGAGGTCGAGGTCGAGGTCGGGGTCGGGGCCGTCCTCGTCCTCTCGCTTCGTGACCAGCGCACAGATGGCATCAGCGAGTGCCGCGTTCTGCGCCTGCATCGACCTCGGGGGGAACGAGTCCTCCGTAACTCCGATGACGTCCCGAGCTGCGGCAGCCTTCACGTGCACCGCATCGACGTCGTCGCCGAGGACACCGATGCTCTGCTCGACGGCGCCGATGCTCTCGTCGAGTTCGTCAAGAGAACCGTTCAGCGACCCCGATGCGGAACCAGCCTGGGAAGCGAGGCCCGCGAGCGCTTTCTGCAGCGCTGCGACCTTGGCGACGGCAGCATCTGCCTTGTCTGTCTGGAGCGAATCTGCGAGCGCCTTTCCGGTGTCCGCGAGTCGGACGGCGGTGGCGGTGATGTCCTTCGAGGACAGGAAGAGTACGCACGTGAACGAAGTCGACTCTGCAGGGCACGTCGCGTCCGTCGGTTCAGCCGGACCGATCGATGCTGCCAGGTCGCTCGTCGCCTGCTGCTTGCACGCCTCGCTCGCGTCGGCGTAGCCCTCGAGCTGCGCGGACACGCGCAGCAGGTTCCCGTAGACGCTCGAGCCCGCTGCACCGGTCTGCGGGACCGCGTTGCATCCCTCACCGTCGAGCACCGCCTTCGGCGCCGTCGCCGACGTGTCCCCGAGCAGCGCGTCGAGGCTGCCCGTCGTCTGCTGCAGCTGCTGCAGCACCGTCGACTGCGTCGCCTGCACGGTCGAGCCGAGGTCACCGTTCAGCGAACCGAGCTCACCCGACAGCGACTGCATCGTGCTCGCGAGCGACGCGCTGCTCTCCTGCAGCCGCTCCGCCGTCCGCACACCGAGGGTCTCGGACGTCGACTCGAGGTTCGTGCGGACCTCGGTGATGGTCCCGCCGGCACGGGCGAGGACCTCGTTGACCTGCGCGATGAGGTCGATCGTCCGACGCTGCAGGGCGAGCTCGGAGTCCGTCTCGGACCCGAACGCCCCGTTCATCACGCCGCTGGTCGACAGGTCGGTCGTCAGCCCGGGCTGCGCCGCGACGTCGATGGCGGGCGTCGAGAAGTCACGGACGTCGGCGACGAGGTGCAGCGTGCTGCTCGCTCCCGACGTCGGCGGCGCCAGCAGCCGGCCCCACTGCACGACTGCGTCACCGGAGGCGTTGGTGCTCACGACGCCGTCGGTGGACGCGCCGCCGTCGACGGACTCGGTCACGATGCGGTCCGGTGCGACCCCGTCGAGGACGGTCGACGCGGCGACGCTGAACGGTGCGCCGACCAGCGCCGGCGTGGAACGGGAGGCCCCTGCGACGTCGTACGACAGGTTCTGCGACCGGACCGTGAGGTTCTCGACGGTGACGTCGATCTCGACGCGACCCGAGTACCCGTCGAGGTCGGCGAGGTCGGTCCCGGAGCGCTTGTCGGTCGTGTACTGCGTGGTGATCCGGAGCGGCAGGTCCCCCGCCGCGTCCTGCACGTCGTGGTCGACGGTCTTCGAGGACGAGCGCTCTCCGGCGACCGAGATCGTCGTGTCCGAGATCGCGTTCACGGCGCCGTTCGTCGTGAGCGTCGTGTCCACCGTCTGCAGCACGCGTGACGGATCCGTCACCTGGTCTTGGTCGGCGGTGCACCCGGCGAGCACCAGCGCGAGTGCGCCCGTGACGGCCACCACTCCCGCGATGCGGCTCCCCTGCCGGTTCCCGGTTCCCCCGGCGCGCGTCAACATCACGATCGTCCCCCTCAAGAATCGACTGCGTGGTCGATCCTAGCCGCTGAAATACCGTGAGGTTCCGTCCTCCACAGGAGGAGACCACCCCCGTTCGAGCCACAGCACGGCGACATGCGAACTTGCGGGGCCTGCTGGAATTGATACTCTGCACAACGCACCCTGGGGGGATCACCGAACACCATCCGGTGGTCGGGGATGCATGATCGAGTGGTCGACCGTCCCGAACGTGGCGGTCGACCACTCGGTCCAGGGGCCGCAGCACGAGGGGGACGACACATGTGGATCACGATCACGTCCGTGGGGATCGCGATGGTGGCGGCGTTCGTCATCACGAGATCCGTGACGGCGGCGACCAAGCACAGCGACCGACGCCGGCGCGAGCGTGGGGAGCCGCTGCCGAACGAGGGCGGTGCGCTCGTCACCGTGCGCCTGCGGACCTTCCAGTGGGTCCTCATCCGCGTGGTCGCCATCATCTTCCTCGTGGTCGGAGCCCTGCTGGCACTCGGCGCCGCCACGACGATCTCGACCGGTGTCGAACCCAGCCTCGTCGTCATGGCGATCGTCCTCCTGCTGGCCGGCATCGGAGGCATCGTGCTCTCCCGCTCGATGCGCCGGACCCGGGTGCTCGCCATGGAGGACCACCTGCTGGTCCGCCAGGGCCTCCACCAGGAGCGCCGCGTCGACCTCGGCGAGATCGCTGCGGTGCTGCCGATCGCGAACCAGTACGGCGGCCTGCAGGCACGTGACGTGACCGGCAAGCGACTCTTCTCCGTGATGGGCCTGGCCCGCGGCTACGCGGAGCTCGAGGCGTACCTGCAGGAGCGCGTCGTCCGTCCCCGCGCGACGGCCCAAGCAGCGCTCCGACCGAACGGCGTCCCCATCCCACCCTGGCGCGGTATCGCGTGCAGCGCCGACTGGACCACCGCCCCGCTCGGTCCCGGCGGTCGCCTGCGTCCGGTGATCCGACTGTTCATCGGTGGCGACGTCGTCGTGCTGCACCCCGCCGAGGTCCGTGCCCTCATCGACGGCCGGACGGCGGTCGCCGAGTCGCACTCGCAGCCCCTCGCGTTCCTCGCCAGCCCGGCGCTCGTCGCCCCGACGTCGCTCGGGGGTCGGCAGTTGGCCGGCCTGCCAGCGGAGAGCCTCGCGCTCCTGTACGACGCGCAGGAGGCACCAGCAGTCGTGCTCCGCCACAGCGATGCTGTCACGTTCCGCGCGTGGGTCAGCGGCCTGCCGCGCTGACCGTCGTCCGCTGATCTGCACGACCCGGACTGGAGGCGCGGTGCAGGTCCTCCGGACGGCCCGCTCTGTCAGGTCGGTCGCCTCGCCCCGTCGCTTGCTGCTCCGGTGACGGTCGCGTGATCACTGGGCCGGCGAGCGGGGCTCCCGAGGCGGCCGCGAGTCCCTCGGCGGAGAGGCACCGGCGCGGTGGGCTGCTGCGACACCGTCGGCCCGCCGTCGAGCCCGCCGCCGAGCGGCGAGCACCTGTCGTCGGGCCTTCCCCCACCGCCGGGTGCGCCTGGTCCGGATCCTCCGCGTGACGCCCTCGACCGTCTGCACCGCGAGGAGCGGCGCCCCGACGGCCAGCAGCGGCAGTGCGGTGAACGCGGAGCCGCGACCTCGATCGACCCTTCCGATAAACATCTCGCGGAGTTCAGCCGACCGGATGCCCACCTTGGTCGGGTCGTTCGGATCCACCATGACGCGCACACGCTCCCCGACGCGGTAGTAGTCCTGGTCGTTCGTCACCGTGTACTCGTCGAGCGCCGTCTCGTACTCGACACCCTCGAACGACCGCCGCGTGACCGGCGTGTACTCAGTCCGACCGCGTCCCTTGTAGCCCGTGAAGTGTGCACGCTCGACGTGGACGACCTCGCCGGTGACGACCACACCGGACCGCCGGAGTGCATCGTCGTAGCGCAGCGCTTCATCGCCCTCGCTGTGCAGGAGCGCCCCCATCGCGGCGACGCAGAACGCCCCCATGCACAGCATGATCGGGCCGAGCTCGCGCAGCCACTCCCCGCCGGCCGTGCGCAGCCCGCGGCCCGCCGTCTCCTTGCGCCGCCGAGGCCCGACGTCCGGGAACAGCACCCTGGCGAGGAACGCGCCGGCGAGCACCGCGGGCAGCCACCCGTACTGCAGCGGCCCCCAGTCCGACGCATGCTCGACGAGGACGCCGAGCACCACGAAGCTCCCGAGGAACAGCACCGTCGGCACGAGGCAGCCCGCCGCCCCGACGCGGACGAGCGCCGCGCCGTAGGCGAGCCCGAAGACGGAGACGATCGCGAACGCCCAGACCGGGACGTCGAAGTGCGCGACCTCGATCCACGCACTGCTGGTCAGGGCCACCGCCACGAGCAGCGCGTGGAAGACCCGGCGTGCTGGGGTCACCGCGCGTCAGTCCTCCCGCTCGGGTGTCAGCAGTCGGCGGTGGTGACCGCGAAGTCGATCGTGCGGTCGGTGCCCTCGAAGACGTACGAGTAGCGCATCACGATCGCCTTCGACAGCAGGTCGCGCGACTCCTTCTTCTGGCAGACGTTCGACACGACCGACGACTTGAGGTCCGCCGCGGTCAGGCTCGCCGGATCGACCGAGGAGTCGATCGTGTAGGCGTAGTCGAGCTCCGCGCCGTCCGCCGTCACGCCGTCCCACCGCGTGACCTCGTCGAGTTCGAGCGGGAACGTGTAGTTCTCGTTGACCTGCTTCGCCGCTTCGGTCGCGAGCGCCGACGGCGACGGCTCGGCGTTGGCGTTGAAGAGCGCGCGGACGCCCACGGAGGCACCGACAGCGGCGAGGACGGACACGACCGGGATGAGGATGCGGAGCGCGACGCTCTTCCCCTTCTTCTCCGGGGTCGGCGGCTGCCAAGCGGGGACACCCGCGCCGGTACCGGCGTAGGGCTGCTGCTGGTACCCGGGCGTCTGCTGGTCCGGCTGCCCGAAGCCGGGTGCCTGCTGCTGGTTCGGCTGCCAGTCGCCGGGCGCCTGCTGGTTCGGCTGCTGGCTCGGCTGCTGGAACCCGGGCGTTTGCTGGTCCGGCTGCACGTTGTTCGGCTGCCAGTCGCCGGGCTGCCCGTTGTTCGGCGTCGTCATGATGGTCCTTCGCGGTCAGCACTCGCGCGCCGGACGTCCCCGAAGTTCCGTGCTCCGGCCGCCCCGCGGCCGGTAGTACACGCCCCCTCGAGCGCCGGCGCCCCCTGTGCGCGGTACTCGATCTCGGGCGCCGGCAGGGCCAGCACCTGCATCCAACGTATCAGGTGGGGATGGCTCCGATCCGGCTCCCGCCCCCGACACGGTCAACCGCGGCAGCATCGCCGCATCGGGTCGCTTCGCGTACGAAGACGGCCTGTCGCACGCGGTGGAGCAGATCCCTCAGCTCGTAGGAACCGCGACCGACCGTGAAGCACCACCTTCCACCAGCGTCGAGACGTCGGGTCGTCTGCTCGATGTTGGCGCCCGTCACGCCCCAGCGGAGCGCGAGCGGCCCGCAGTCCTCCGTCTTGATGGCGATCCCCAGCGTCGAGGCTCCGACGCCTCGCGACGAATACGAGGAGTCGGTGCTCGACTCCGCCGACGAGACCGAGCAGACAATCTTGATCTGATGCCCAGCGTCGTAGCTCTTCAGCGTGATCGGTCCGACGTGAAGGAACAGGGCCGGGACGACCAGGAACACCACGAGCAGCAGCGCGGCGACGACGCGCCCGCGCAACACGCGCCTGTCCATCGTTCTCAGCCTTCCTCGAGCCGCGGCTCAGGGGCAGCCATCGCCTCTGCGATTCCCCGATCTGTCATCGGCCGACACCGCTGTGAGGCAGATCGCGATCGTGGAGCCGACGAAGCAATGCCCCAAGTACCCAACCAGCCATGATCCCGAGGAACCAGACCCGAACAGAGAGCACCGCTCCGACGAGGACGAAGCGGGTCAGGATCGGACCGAGAAAGAAGAGCAAGACGGCCCCCGCCACGGTCCAGCCCGACCCGATGAACGCAAGCACTCCCGTTATCACGATCGCGATCGCCAGGTTGAGCAGGACGATCGAGAGCGTCACCTGCGAAAGACCGAGCACCATCGCGGCGCTTATCGCGAACGCGACGAGCACGAGATTGCCAAGCACTGCACTACTCGTCAGAGGACGGTAGACCCGCACCATCTTCACCTCAGCAGCCAACCCCACTCCGCTCCCTGCCTTGACGCCACCGCCGGTCCCATCGGGCCTCCGCCTCCCGCGCCGGGAGCGACACTGCGCGATGGGCGCCCCCATGATGTGGACACATGGAGGAAGCAGGTAGCGGTCGCGCCGCAGATGCACCGGTTCTCCTCGATAGTCACTCGGCGTCATCCCGTAAAGTTTCGCAGCCAATCACGCCATCGCGACTGCGAAGTCAATCGATACAGACGGTCAAGAGATTCCTTGTACCTGCTTGTCGCCTCGACATCCGGTTTTCCTGTGGCATCGGTCAACACAACGCCGAGTGGGCCTCCAGCCCCAGCCGAAACGGACTCGTGTATTGCCCGGATCAGCGCGACCCGTTCAACCCCTTCGTCGCTCCTGAGCGCCGCCGCCTGTTGCTCGTACCAGCGAGCGGCCTGTACATGGTGCGCCCCGCGCAGGTAATCGCTGACCTCTGCGCAAAGCCGGGACACTTCCTCGTAGTTCGTACTCATCGGTCCTCCGATCACGGCACCAGCGACCAGTATCCCTTCACGTCCGTGGCAGCGTAGCCGCCGGGCACGTACGTCTGATTCGTGCCACCCCGCCAGTAGTCGCCATCAGCGCCAGTCTGTGGAGCAGTCAAACCCTTGTAAGCAGGCATCTTCTTCGTGAACTCTGCAGCGAAACCAGCGTTCTGAATCGAATCCTGACCGCTACTCGCCCACCTGTATGGAAGCGCCTTGTCTTCGCGCACCTGGCTGACGCTTCTGGGCATGTCCGTGAACCAGAAATTACCCGAATGGAACCCGTTCACATCTCCTGAACGGAACATCGGTCCACATCTCGAACCGGCCGGTCTCGCCGTACGAGCGATCGCGCGACACGATGGCGGTCAGGGAACCCAGGTCGGGACCACGCGTACTCGGCGGTCGACCCGTCGGCGTTGGTGCGACGTACCCGTCGACCGAGTCCGTCGTACAGGTACTCCGTCCGCTCCCCGCCCCGGACGGACGCGACGAGTTGCCCGGCCGCGTCGTACTCGAACGTCGTCTCGACTCCGTCGACGACCTCGCGGAGCAGCCGCCCGCCGTCGCCGTACTCCCACTCGGAACCTCCGGACCGGACGAGCTGCCCGGCCTCGTCGTACGCGTACTCGACGCGTCCGTCCGCTCCGTCGATCGCGGTGATGCGCCTTCCGGCGGGACGCGACCTCAAATCCGCTTGTACCCTCGAACCTCCGGGACCGTCCCGAGAACCGACAACAGCGGTCGCAAATTCAGAGAACCTTCGCCCAGCGTGATCCGGTACGTCTTTCCTACCCGGAATTTCGAGGCAATTTCGTCACTGTTCTCGCTCGTGATCCCGTCTCTGAGGACAAGGTGGCCACAATTCGCGGTCTGAATGTCGACCTGATCAGTATAGGATCCAATGCCTCGTCCCGAGTGCGTCGAAACTGCTGAGGCTTTCGAGCTCAATATCCTGCAATCGAGAGCGACAGGATGCTCCTTGTCGTAGGACGCAATCCATCCTCGTCCGAAGAAGAAAAACGCCACCACAGCCAGGATGAGCGCGATCGCTACCGCGAAGATGATGCGGCCCCTGAGAACTGAGCCCCTCTGCGCCGGCGCAGCTCCGGGCGGCAGCCTGCTGTGTGTCACGGATCCACCTCGCTCGTCAATTGCTTGCATGCATAGAAGTTCGAGGGCCCTTCGCGCCGGACAGGAATCCGCTCTGGAAGCTCCCCCAGGGGTCGGCAGCCTCGTCCGGCTCCCTCTCCGCCCAGGCGTTGTTCGCCACGCTCTGCACACCGCCGAATAGATGGTCCACGAGAATGTTGCTGCGTTCGGCGACAGCAGTGGAAACTCCGTCGAGCTTTCCGAGCAGGGGACTGGCGTAGGTCGATGCCACACTGGCTCCTGCCCCCACGACGAATCCCTTACCGGTTTCTGCAGCGAAGCCACCGATCGACCGATCCGGAATTTCTGAGTTCAGAGCATAGCTGAGACCACTGGACGTGCCGTTGGCCGCCCCACCCGCCACGGCAGCCCGACCCGTCCCGCCTATCGCCTTCGTCGCGACCGATCGAACTACTGAGGACGGTATCCGGGCGACCGCCGGACTCGCGCTCTGAATGATCCTCGGAGCCAGCGCCCCGAGCTTGTTGCCCACGACACCACCGACCGCGCCAGAGATTCCACCGATAGCGGTGTCAATTGCCACCTTGCCCCAGTCGACTCTTCCGTCTTCCGTCTTCTGCTTCGCGATGGACGTTCCACCCGAAAGAAGGGCGCCGGAAGCAGCCATCACCCCGACTGCTGCAAAGGGGCCGAGAGGAGTCGCCATCGCGAGGACCGTGAGACCAAGTCCGACACCGATGGCAACTCCGGCGATGATTTCCTCCTTGTTCTCGCCGATCCACTGCCCCGCCTTCGACAAGAAGCTCTGGTTTGCATCCCGGTACGCCGCCAGGTCCTTGTCGGTCGCCGGTCGGAGCCCCAGGGGGTCGATCGCGTGCATCGGGTCGTTCCCGGCGTACGAGTACGGGTTCCCCGCCCACGCCGCACCGAGCACGGGCGCCAACGGGTCCGTCGACAGGAAGCCCCGCGCCGCCGGGTCATAGACGCGCGCCCCGAGCCACTCCAGCCCCGCGATCGACAGCCCGCCGTCAGCGGTGAGCGAGACGCCAGTGGGCAGCGCCGCTCCCTCGACCGATGCGAGCACCGCCCACGGGTCCGAAGCATCCGTCGAACGCGCACTTCGCCAGCCGGCGGTCGACCAGGCGTCTCCGAGTGCGACCACACCGCCTGGCAGGTCGAGCACGCTCTCCCCGCCGATCGACACCATCGCCGGCAGGGCCGCTGCGGAGTCCCACCACACCTCGGCGCCGCCGACCTCGGCGAGCTCTCCGAGCACGTCGGTCCACACCTCGGCTCGACCGGTCTCGCCGTACGAACGGTCCCGCGACACGACGGCGGTCAGGGACCCGAGGTCGGACCAGGCGTACTCCTCAGTCGACCCGTCGGGGTGGGTGCGACGGATCCGTCGACCGAGCCCGTCGTACAGGTACTCCGTCCGCTCCCCGCCTCGGACGCAGGCCGTGAGCTGCCCGGCGGCGTCGTACTCGAACGTCGTCGCGGCACCGTCGACGACCTCGCGCAGCAGCCGCCCACCGTCGCCGTACTCCCACGCGGAGTCGCCCGCGCGGACGAGCTGCCCGGCCTCGTCGTACGCGTACTCGACACGACCGTCCGGACCGTCGATCGCCGTGATCCGGCCCTGGTCGTCACGCTCGATGCGCGTGACCATCGCGCCATCGGGCGTCGTCGTCGTGTGGGCGACCAGCGCACCCCGCTCGTACGACCACGACTGGACGATGTCGCCGGTCGACGCCTGGACGATCCGCCCGGCTGCGTCGTAGGCGAAGGTCGCCGCGGCGAGCCCTTGTCGTTCGACGGCGACGGCGCGGCCCACTGGATCACGGCGCCACTCGACCCGTGCGCCCGTCGGGTCGATCCGCGCCGTCCGGTTGCCGTCGGCGTCGTACTCCCACCGCACGGAACGCCCGCCGCGGCTCCGTCGGACGAGGAGCCCGCGGCGGTCGTACTCGAGCTCGTGGTCGACCGTCCGACCCGCTCCACGGGTGTGGTCGGTGACGACGACGGTGCGGTCGACGGCGTCGCGTCGGGTCTCGCTCACCAGCTGACCGTCGACCAGGACCTTCGTCGAGCGGCCGGCAGCGTCGAAGGTCCAGCTGGTGGTGCGCCCCTCAGGGTCGGTCTGCTCCACCTGGCGACCGGCCGCGTCGTACCGCGCCGTCGTCTCACGGCCGAGCGGGTCGACGACCGCGACCACGCGGTCTGCTCCGTCGTACCGGCGCCGCGTGACACCGCCGGCGGGGTCCGTGACCTCGGTGAGCCGGCCCCGCTCGTCGTAGGCGAAGCGGGTGGCGCCCCCGAGCCCGTCGACGGCCTCGACGAGCTGCCCTGCAGCGTCGTAGCGGAACCGTCGGTGACCGAAGCGTGCGTCGTGGCTGGAGACGAGCCTCCCGGCCCGGTCGTAGCGGTACCGGCTCGTACCGGATCCCGCCGTAGTCCGCACGACCACGCGGCCGACCGCGTCGTAGGTGGTCTCCTCGACCTCGCCGGTGGGCAGCGTCCGGGCGACGACGCGGGAGTCCGCGTCGTACGTGAGTGTCGTCCGCACTCCCATCGCGTCGGCGGCCGCGGACGGCCGCCCACACGCGTCGTACTCGTAGGTCGAGCGGGCGCCGGACGGGCTGACGATCGCGGTCACCCGCCCACCCAGGTCGCGCTCGATGCGCGTCAGGCCGCCTTCGCCGTCGACGAGCTCGACGGGCCGTCCGGCTGCGTCGTACGTCACCAGCTCGGAACCGGTCTCGTCACTCGTCTGCTCGACGGGTCGCCCGAACTCATCGAAGCGGACAGTGGTCGCGGAGAACGCATCACGCAGGGTCGCGACGCCGGTCGCGACGTCCCGTGCGACCTCCTGCCGGACGCCGGTCGGGTCGACGGTCGCGGCGAGGCCGCCGTTGACGTCGTACTCGCGCCGCCACGTCGCGCCCGTCGGGTCGGTGACGGCCTGGAGGCGCGACAACCCGTCGTGCGCGAACGTCCAGACCGCGTCACCCGGCAGGGCGAGCGCGGCGACGTTCCCCTGGTCGTCGAACGTCCGCGTGACCCGCCGACCCAGGGGGTCGACGGTGGTCGCCAGCTCGCCGCTCGCCGCGTACTCGAAGGTGGTGCGGGCACCGAGTGGATCGGTGATCGATGCGACGCGCCCACCGGCCGTGTGCTCGTACCGCCAGACGGCACCGTCGGCGTCGCGGCGCTCGACGAGGAGCCCCGCGGCGTCCCAGCGGTACTCGGTCCGGGCGCCGGACGGGCTGACCGCGGCGACCGGACGACCGGCCGCGTCACGCTCGATCCGGGCGGTGTCCCCGACCGCGTTCGTGGTCGCCACCAGCTCGCCGAACTCGTCGTGCGCGAGGTCGAGGACGACCCCGGTCGGGTCGACCACGTGGGTGAGGACCCCGTCCGTCCACGTGAGCTCGGTGCGGCCGCCGACCGGATCGACGATGACGGACGGGTCGCGGTCGTCGCCGCGGTACTCGTAGGACACGACCGCACCGGCCTCGGTGACGACGGTGGTCACCCGGTCCTGGTCGTCGTAGCCGTAGGTGACGTCACCGCCGGAGGGGGTCACCGTCCGGGTCTTCCGACCGCGGTCGTCGTAGGCGTGCACGGTGACGGAGCCGTCGCGTTCGGTCGCCGACACCAGGTTGCCGTGTCGGTCGTAGCTCATCGACTGTCGCCGGTCGTCGGAGTCGATGACCCCGACGAGCCGGCCCTTGGCATCGGCGATGTAGGAGTTCGCGCGCGAGCCGTCGTGGTCGGACACGACCGTGACGCGGCCGGGCAGGTAGGCGAAGCGCACCGCTCGGCCGTGCGGACTGACCTGTTCGACCACGCGGCGCTGGTCGTCGTAGGTGTTGTCGACCTCGACGACCCCGGCAGTCGATGTCACGGTGACGATGAGGTCGTCGTCGTTCCATCCGTAGCGGCGGGTACCGACGGGGTCGGTCACGCTGACGAGCCGCCCGTGGTCGTCGTAGCCGTACTCGACCCGGCGGCCGTCGGACGCCCGGAGGACCGCGACGCGTCCGTCGACGTGCTCGATCTCGACCCAGCGGCCGCGTTCGTGCTCGAGGCGGACGACGAGGTCGTCGGCGTCGCGGACGACCCGGACCGCCGTCCCGACCCCGCCGCGCTGCCCGGTCCAGAGACCGGACGGGGTGAAGTCGATCCGGACCCCGGCGTTGTCGCGCACGACGAGCAGGTCGCCCTCGGCGGCGAGCCAGCGGTTCTCGCCGACACCGCGGTCCCAGCCCTCGCCGGAGCGCGGGAAGCGGATCTGTCGGCCGTCGGCGCCGACGAAGGTCGCCCCCTCGTCGTCGAGGAGCAGACGCGTCTCGAGGATCGACGACCAACCCGGGCCGAAGAGCCCGACGTGCTCGTCGAGGGAGTTGTACATGCGGGTGACCTCGAGCGAGGCCGAGGCGCCGGTGAACCCGAGGTCGAGCTCCGGTTCGAGGAAGTTGCCGGTCGTGGTGTTGACCGGGTCCATGGAGAAGCCCGTCGTGGGCTGGGCGCCGTACGCCGACGGCGGTTCGAACTGCAGGTCCTGCCGGGTCTCGGAGACCCCGGCGGCTGCGAGGGCCGCGGCGAGCGCGGAATTCGCGACCGTCGAGACGTTGCCCTCGCCCCCGGCCGCGGTGAAGGCATCCGCGACGGTGTCGGCCCAGGTGGCGTCCTGGCCGTTCGCCTGCAGCCACTTGTCGAACGCGTTCACCAGTCCGCCCGCGTCGATGTGACCCCACGAGCAACGCGCGGCGAACTCGGCGAGCTTGCCCCGCAGCTGCGCCGGCTTCCCTTCGAGCGCCTGGTCGAGGGAACGCGTGCCGGTTGCGAACGCACGGAGATCAGCCGGGCGCGCTGACGAGGTACCACCGCCGCCACCACCGCCCGAGCCGGGGGTCGGTGTGTCGCGCGCGGTGCTCGGGCCGCCTGCGGGACGGAACGTCGGAGCTGCCTCGTGGTGGACCTCCGGCGGCTGGGGCGCACCGTGCAACCTGTCGCCGAGCCACTCGATGAAGTTCCGGTCCTCGTGCTCCTCGTACCAGTCGCGGGCCTTCTTGCGGCGTGCGTTCTCGCGCTCGGCCGCCTCCTTCATCTGCTGCACCCATGTCGCGACGGTCCGCAGGTTGTCGGCGATGGTCCTGCCGTCGTTGTGCGCCTTGTCCGAGTTGCTCGCGAACAGGTCGGAGAAGTGCCCGCGGAACTCCTGCGCCGCGGTGGTCACGTAGGACGTGCGGCTCCCGCTCTGTCCGTCGATGGACTCAGCAGAACCGTTCAGCGCGTGGATCAGCGCATCAGCCGTCGCGTTGTCGAACTCGACGGGCTCGTTGCCGTGCAGGTCGGCCATGGTGCATCCCCCGGTTGTGTTGCAGCTCGTTCTGGTCGTTCTCGTGGTGCGGTCGGCCCCCCCGACCGCGAACGCCCGGCCCACCGAGACGGCGGACCGGGCGTGGGGTGGGTGCTTACGCGCCGCCACCCGCGGTGAAGATGTCCTGCGAGATCTTGTCGAGCTGCGTGCGGAGCTGCTCGAGCTCGGTCTTCGCCTTGTCGAGGGCAGCCTTGGTCTCGGGCCAGGTCGACCCACGGAACGTCGAGGCGAGCGGGCCGTCCCACACGTTCGAGTCGGACAGGATGCGCCCCTGGGCGTCGAGCTGCGAGATCTGGTCCGTGAAGCCGCCGTTCACGATGGACTGGATCTGTCGGATGGCGGACTTCGCCTGCTCGGTGGAAAGGACACGCGACATGGTCAACCTCATTCTCTTCGTACCTGCACCCCCGCGCAGTGGAATCCCCCCGGAGGCCTGAACGCCGCCCACCATACCCGCGAAGCCCGGCAATGTCACCGTCCGTATATCGTGACGTTTCCTCCCCCACTTCGAGGGGTGCGACCGGCGCGACAGGCAGACGCCCCTGCACAGGCGGGTCGTTCACGCTCCGTTTCCACAGCGGCCACCTGTGCTCCTCCGGGCAGCGGGGGCTGGTGGCAGGATGTCGGCATGGACACCGAACCGCAGCTCGACGGCGAATCCGTCGCTCCCGACCTCGACGACTTCGACGAGGTCGTCGAGATCGAGCACGAGTCGCTGCCCTCGGACCGCTACTTCGACCGCGAGCTGAGCTGGCTCCGCTTCAACCAGCGCGTGCTCGAGCTGGGTGAGGACCGCACGCAGCCACTCCTCGAGCGCGCCAACTTCCTGGCGATCTTCGCGTCCAACCTCGACGAGTTCTTCATGGTGCGCGTCGCGGGCCTCAAGCGTCGCATCGACACCGGGATCGCGGTCCCGACCAACGTCGGGCGAGCACCGAGCGACGTGCTGCGCGACATCGCGGCGAAGGCGCACGAGCTCCAGGACCGGCACGCCGCCGCCTTCATCGAGTCGTTGAAGCCCGACCTCGACGCCGCGGGCATCCACGTCGAGCACTGGTCCGACCTCGACGAGGCCGACCGGCTGCGCATGCGTGAGTACTTCAACGAGCGGATCTTCCCGGTGCTCATGCCGCTCGCGGTCGACCCGGCGCACCCCTTCCCCTACATCTCCGGGCTGTCGTTGAACCTCGCCGTCCGGGTCCGCAACCCCAAGTCCCAGCGGCAGGAGTTCGCGCGCCTCAAGGTGCCGCAGAACTTCTCCCGCTTCATCGCGCTGCCCGACGACGGGTCCGGGCGCATGCGCTTCATCCCGCTCGAGGACCTCATCGCGAACCACCTCGACGACCTGTTCCCGGGGATGGAGGTCCTCGAGCACCACGTCTTCCGCGTCACCCGCAACGAGGACGTCGAGATCGAGGAGGACGAGGCCGAGAACCTCATCCAGGCGCTCGAGCGCGAGCTGCTCCGTCGCCGCTTCGGCCCGCCGATCCGTCTCGAGATCACCGAGGACATGGACCCGGTGACCCTCGACCTGCTCGTGCGCGAGCTCGACATCACCGAGCAGGAGGTCTTCCGGCTGCCGTCGCCGCTCGACCTCGGTGGGCTGTTCGAGATCGCGAAGATCGCCCGCCCGGACCTCCACTACCCGCGCCACGTCCCGACGACGCCGGTGCAGTTCCAGCCGGGTGAGCCGAACACGAAGCCCGACCTGTTCCGCGCCATCGCCTCGCGCGACGTCCTCGTGCACCACCCGTACGAGTCCTTCGCGACGAGCGTGCAGGCGTTCCTCGAGCAGGCGGCCGCCGACCCGAACGTCCTGGCGATCAAGCAGACGCTCTACCGCACCTCCGGCGACAGCCCGATCGTCGAGGCCCTGATCGACGCCGCCGCCGCGGGCAAGCAGGTCCTGGCCCTGGTCGAGATCAAGGCACGGTTCGACGAGCAGAACAACATCACCTGGGCGCGCAAGCTCGAGAAGGCCGGCGTGCACGTCGTCTACGGCCTGGTCGGACTGAAGACGCACTCGAAGCTCGTGCTCGTCATCCGGCAGGAGGGCGGCACGCTCAAGCACTACAGCCACATCGGCACCGGCAACTACAACCCGAAGACGTCCCGCATCTACGAGGACATGGGGCTGTTCACCGCGGACGACACGGTGGGCAAGGACCTCACCCGCCTGTTCAACGAGCTGTCGGGCTACGCGATCGAGAAGAAGTTCAAGCGCCTGCTCGTCGCGCCGCTGCACCTGCGCAAGGGGCTCGTGAAGCGCATCCAGACCGAAGCCGCGAACGCCCGCGCCGGCAAGCCGTCCGGCATCCGGATCAAGGTCAACTCGATGGTCGACGAGCAGATCATCGACGCCCTCTACCTGGCGAGCCAGGCCGGTGTGCCCGTCGACGTGTGGGTGCGCGGCATCTGCTCGCTGAAGCCGGGCATCGAAGGCGTCAGCGAGACGATCCGTGTCCGGAGCGTCGTCGGCCGGTACCTCGAGCACTCGCGGGCCTTCACGTTCCACAACGACGGCGACCCGCTGGTGTTCATCGGCTCGGCGGACATGATGCACCGCAACCTCGACCGTCGCGTCGAGGCCCTGGTCCGGCTCACCGACCCGGCACACGTGGCCGAGGTCGAGGAGATGTTCGACCTGGCGATGGCGGAGACGACGAGCTCGTGGCACCTCGAGTCCGACGGCGAGTGGACGCGCCGCTCCACCGACCCGGACGGCCGCCCGCTCGACGACGTGCAGAATGTGCTCATGCGGAAGATCTCGGCCCGGAAGCGTTCGGCTCGGTGAGCGGCGGCCCCACGGGGCCCGTCGTCGCGGCGGGCGCGGTCGTCTGGCGTGAACGGGACGGAGTACCGCTGGTGCTCCTCGTCCACCGGGACCACCACCAGGACGTCTCCCTGCCCAAGGGCAAGGTCGACCCCGGCGAGAGCATCCCGACGACCGCCGTCCGGGAGATCGACGAGGAGACCGGCTACCGCGTGCACCTCGGGGCGCCGCTCGGCACGGCGGAGTACGTGCTCCCGAGCGGTCGCGACAAGGTCGTGCACTACTGGGCCGCCCGCGTCGGCTCGAAGGAGTACGACCGCGCGGGCAAGTTCCGTCCGAACGACGAGGTCGCCGCGATCGAGTGGGTGACCGTCGACCAGGCACGGGCACGGCTCACGTACGAGCGCGACGTGGCGATCCTCGACCGGTTCGCCGACCGCGTCGCCGCCGGTGAGCACCGGACCTTCGCGCTGATCGCCCTCCGGCACGCGAAGACCGTGCCCGGTTCGGACTGGGACGGCCCCGACGCCACCCGCCCGCTGCTGCCGGTCGGACGGTCCCAGGCCAAGGCCGTCGCAGCACCCGTCGCGGCGTTCGGTCCGAAGAAGATCGTCAGCAGTACGGCGGCGCGGTGCCTCGCGACCGTCGAGCCGCTCTCCGCGCGCACGAAGGTCGGTGTCTCCAGCACGACGGACATCAGCCAGGACGCCCACGACCGCGGAGCCGCAGACGTCAAGGGCGTCGTGCAGAAGCGGATCGCGAAGGCCAAGTCCGCGGTGCTCTGCTCCCACGGTCCGGTGCTGCCGGACATCATCGCCCGCATCGCCTCCGCGACCGCGGACGACCGTCGTCGCTTCGACCTGCGCCGCGCCGCGATGCTCTCGGTGGGGGACTTCGCCGTGCTCCACATCGCGGGCGAGAAGCTCGTCGCCGTCGAGACGCACCGCAACACCGTCCCGGCCTGAGTCGACCGGGGCGGAGACGACCGTCCGCTCGGTGAACCCCAGGCCGAGAACCGAGGCGGTGGTGAGCCGCGCCTCCAGGCCGGGCTCCGCGACGGTCGTGAGCCGCGCCTCCGGACAGGCCACGACGAAGACCCTTCGGACCAGCGCTCGGCGCGGCGATCCGACCCGCGCCGCCGCCGCGTGAACCGATGCACCTGCATGTGTCTCACCCACGCACGGTGACCCGATCCTGCACCCACCACGGCTCGGTCGTCCGGCACCCGAGCCGGGAGAACCCCCCGTTCACCTCCCGTTCACCGAGGAGCGTCATCCCCGTCACCTCGCGTCCCTACAGTCGCTCCCGGGTCAGCACCGGCCCGAGGGACCAGCAGCGGTCCCGCCTGCACTGACATTCCCGAAGGGACCCCTGTTGAACATCAAGCGAATCGGTTCGATCGCAGCGATCGCGATCGCCGGCGCCGTCGTGCTGTCCTCCTGCGCGGCGAACGAGAGCGGCAGCGGCGACGCCGCAGCGCCGACCTCGAGCTCGGGCACCGACTACTCGAAGCTCTCGGGCACGCTGACCGGCTCCGGCTCGTCGGCGCAGCAGACCGCTGAGGCCACCTGGGCTGCGAACTTCCAGAACGTCGCCTCCGGCGTGACGGTCAACTACTCGCCGGACGGCTCCGGCGCCGGTCGCAAGAACTTCATCTCGGGTGCCGCGGACTTCGCCGGCTCCGACGCTGCACTGAAGGACGAGGAGCTCTCGGGCTCGTTCGACCTGTGCACGGACAAGGCCATCGACATCCCGGTCTACATCTCCCCGATCGCCATCGCCTACAAGGTGGACGGCGTCTCCGACCTGACGCTCGACGCGAAGACCATCGCGGGCATCTTCTCGGGCAAGATCACCAAGTGGAACGCCTCGGAGATCGCCGACCTGAACAAGGGCGTCGACCTGCCGGACTCGAACATCACCGTGATCCACCGCTCGGACGACTCGGGCACCACGCAGAACTTCTCCGAGTACGTCTCGGCGAACGCCTCGGACGTCTGGACCGAAGAGCCCAGCCAGACCTTCCCCTACCAGGTCGGCGACTCGGCCAAGGGCACCTCGGGCGTCGCCTCGGCGATGGCCAGCGCCTCGAACGCCATCACCTACATCGACGACTCGGGCGCCGGTGACCTCGACAAGGCGAAGCTCATGGTCGGCGACAAGGCCACCGAGATCTCGGCCGAGGGTGCTGCCAAGGTCGTCGCGGACTCCGAGACGGTCTCGGGCCGTGAGGAGAACGACCTCGCGATCGACATCAACCGCAAGGACACCGCCGAGGGTGCGTGGCCGCTGGTCCTCGTCTCCTACGCGATCGCCTGCCAGGAGTACAAGGACGCCGACAAGGGTGCGCTCGTGAAGGGCTACCTCGACTACGTCGTCACGCAGGACGCGCAGGAGGCCGCCGCGAAGGAGGCCAAGTCGGCCGCCCTCTCCTCCGACCTGTCGGAGAAGGCCGCGAAGGCCGTCGCCTCCATCAAGTAAGGCCCGCTGAGCACCCGGACGCCGGTCCCACCCACCTCGACCGGCGTCCGGGTTCTCGCCCGTCCGGCCCGGACGCAGCACCAGCACCACCGGCTGCGCCCGGCCTCACCAGCACCACCCCGTCGCCTCCCCCGGCCGCTCCTCCACGAGCCCGGCCTCCCCTCCGACAGGAGTCCCATGACGACCGCACCGGCCCAGCCAGGGGCCACCGTCTCCCCCGCCAAGCCGAAGGCCGTCGTCCGCGTCGGCGACCGGGTGTTCTCGACCGCCTCGGTGGTCGCCGGCAGCCTGATCCTCTTCGTGCTCGTGCTCGTCGCCGCCTTCCTGGTGTGGCAGAGCCTCCCGGCCTTCTCGGCGAAGGTCGGTGAGCTGCCGAACAACGCCTCGAACTTCTGGGTCTACGTCGGTCCGCTCGTCTTCGGCACCGTCTACTCGGCACTCATCGCGCTCGTGATCGCCGTCCCGCTCTCCCTCGGCATCGCGCTCTTCATCTCGCACTACGCACCGCGCCGCATCGCGCCGGTGCTCGGGTACGTCATCGACCTGCTGGCCGCGGTGCCGTCGGTCGTCTACGGCCTCTGGGGCATCGTGGTCCTCGCGCCGCTCCTCAAGCCGTTCTACGGCTTCCTCAACGAGTACCTCGGCTGGTTCCCGCTGTTCTCCGGCCAGGTGTCCGGTACCGGCCGCACGATCCTGACCGCGTCGATCGTCCTCGCGGTGATGGCGATCCCGATCATGACCGCGGTCATGCGCGAGATCTTCCTGCAGGCGCCGACCCTCAACGAGGAGGCCGCGCTCGCCCTCGGCGCCACGCGCTGGGAGATGATCCGCCTGTCCGTCCTGCCGTTCGCGAAGTCCGGCATCGTGTCGGCGATCATGCTCGGCCTCGGTCGTGCGCTCGGCGAGACGATGGCGATCGCCCTCGTGCTGTCGGTCTCGACGAACGTCACCTTCCAGATGCTGACGTCGCTCAACCCCTCGACGATCGCGGCGAACATCGCCCTGCAGTTCGCCGAGGCGTCGGGCACGGCCCTGAACGCACTGGTCGCGTCGGGCCTGATCCTCTTCGTCATCACCCTGGTCATCAACATGCTGGCGCGCTACATCGTGCGCAAGCGGGTCTCCTGAGAGGTCACGCCCGATGTCCCTCGCCCTCCGTCAGACCGGCACCGCCGGCAACGTCTACGCCAACGGCAAGCTGCACAAGTCCGTGCCGTGGCTCCTCCTCGTCGGCTCCTGGGTCGCCCTGGTCGCGGTCTTCGCCCTGCTGAACGCGGGCGGTGCGGTGAAGGACTTCAACGTCGTCGCCGCCCTGTTCCTCGGCACCGTCCTGTTCGACGTGCTCATCGTCGTCGTCTCGCGCATCGTCGAGGGCGGGCGCAAGGCGGTCGACCGACTGATCACCTCGCTGGTGGTCACGGCCTTCGTCATCGCGGTGCTGCCGCTGGTGTCGCTGCTCTGGACGGTCCTGGCCGACGGCCTCGCCCGCTTCGACGCCCAGTACTTCAACTCGTCGATGCGCGGCGTCATCTCCGAGGGCGGCGGCGCACTGCACGCCCTCGTCGGGACGCTCGAGATCACGCTGTTCGCCGCGCTCATCTCCGTACCGATCGGCCTGCTCACCTCGATCTACCTGGTCGAGTACGGCAAGGGCGCCCTCGCGAAGGGCATCACCTTCTTCGTCGACGTCATGACGGGCATCCCGTCGATCGTCGCCGGTCTCTTCGCCTACTCGCTGTTCGCGCTGTTCCTCGGCCCCGGTGCCCGCTTCGGTCTCGTCGGCTCGATCGCCCTGAGCGTGCTGATGATCCCCGTGGTCGTCCGCTCCACCGAGGAGGTCCTGAAGATCGTCCCGATGGAGCTCCGCGAGGCGTCCTACGCACTCGGCGTGCCGAAGTACCTGACGATCCTCAAGGTGGTGCTGCCGACGAGCCTCGCCGGCATCACCACGGGCGTCATGCTGTCGATCGCGCGCGTCATCGGCGAGACCGCGCCGCTGCTCGTGACGGCCGGCTTCACCGCGAGCATGAACTACGACCTGTTCAAGGACCCGATGATGACGCTGCCGGTGTTCGCCTACACGCAGTACTCGCAGCAGGGCGCCAACCCGGTGCCGTTCGTCGACCGGGCCTGGACCGCGGCACTCGTCCTCATCCTCATCGTGATGGTGCTCAACCTGCTCGCCCGGTTCATCACCCGACTCTTCGCCCCCAAGCTCCCCCGCTAGCACCGAGCGCCCGCGCTCCGGCCGACAGCATCGGCCAGCACGGCCCGCCCGCGCACCGCATCAGCGGAGCGGCAACGACCACCCACCCCGGAGGAAACCACGTGTCCAAGCGCATCGAGGTCGACGGCCTCAACGTCTACTACTCGAAGTTCAAGGCCGTCGAGGGCGTCGACATGACGATCGAGCCCCGCACCGTCACCGCCTTCATCGGCCCGTCGGGCTGCGGCAAGTCCACCTTCCTCCGCACGCTGAACCGCATGCACGAGGTCATCCCCGGCGCGTACGTCGAGGGCTCCGTCAAGATCGACGGCGACGACCTCTACGGCCAGGGCGTCGACCCCGTGCTCGTCCGCCGGCAGGTCGGCATGGTGTTCCAGCGTCCGAACCCGTTCCCCACGATGTCGATCCGCGACAACGTGCTCGCCGGCGTGAAGCTCAACAACAAGCGCGTCTCGAAGTCCGAGGCCGACGACGTCGTCGAGCGCTCGCTGCAAGGCGCGAACCTGTGGAACGAGGTCAAGGACCGCCTCGAGAAGCCCGGCATGGGCCTGTCCGGTGGGCAGCAGCAGCGGCTCTGCATCGCCCGGGCGATCGCCGTGCAGCCGGACGTCCTGCTCATGGACGAGCCCTGCTCGGCGCTCGACCCGATCTCGACCCTCGCGATCGAGGACCTGATCGAGGAGCTCAAGAAGGACTTCACGATCGTGATCGTCACGCACAACATGCAGCAGGCGTCGCGCGTCAGCGACAAGACCGCGTTCTTCAACATCGCGGGGACCGGTGCGCCCGGCAAGCTCATCGAGTTCGACGACACCGCGACGATCTTCTCGAACCCGTCGGTGCAGGCGACCGAGGACTACGTCTCGGGTCGCTTCGGGTGATCGGCACCCGGTCCGTCTCCTGACGGTCGGCCTGGAGGCCCGGTGCACGTCCGCCACGGACGGCACCGGGCCTCCGTCGTGCGCTCCACTGCCCCGCACGGACGAGCGGCGGGCCGCCGTCCGGGTGGGCTGGTGCTACGCCTGGGTCGTGGGGACGGCCATGAGCGGCGTCGAGGTCGGCTGGTCGGAGCCGCCCTCCGGCTCGACCGTCATGCCGATCGCCGCACCCGGCGTGAGCTTGCCGTCGAGGACCGCCGTGTGCACGCCGTTGCGGGCGCTGTCGACCAGACCGGCGGGGACGATCTCGCCACCCTCGGAGCCGATGTACCAGAGCTCGTACGTCTTGCCCTGCGGCGCCTGCTCGACGCCGTCGAGGATCACCGCGGACTTGCCCACGTCGTGCGACCAGACCACGGTCGCGGAGCCCCCACCGGGGACCTTCGCGGTCGTGCGCTGGAAGTCGGACGCGGCGTAGATCGAGTCGAGCGTGCCGGAGGCCTGCGTGGTCCCGGGGCTGGTCCCCTCGGTCTGGCCGAAGTTCGTGCCGACGCCGAGCCCGACACCGAGGAACACCACGGCGACGGCGGCGGCGGCGGACAGGGCGGCTGCCGGACGCTGCAACCAGCGGCGGCGGGCCTTCGCGGATGCCGCACCGTCGGCGTAGGCGGCGTCAGCCGCTCCGAGACCGATGACGTTCCCGGTCTCGGCGACCGGCGCCGGGGCGGGAGCTGCTCCGACGACGGGCGCGGGGGACGCGGCGGAGGCGAGCGGAGCCTCCAGGCCGGCGACCGGCGCCGTGCGGTCCGCCGGCGCGGCCTGCGGGGTCCGTGCGATCTGTGCCATCAGCGACGCCTTGAGCGACGCCGGGGGGTCGATCGGTTCGACGGCGTACGCGAGCTGCAGCGCGGTCTCGCGGAGCGAGTCCGTCTCGGCCTGCAGTTCCGGCGACGTCGTCAGAGCGTGCTCGAGGAGCGCGCGCTCGTCGTCCGAGAGGGCGTCCAGGGCGTGCGACCCGGTGAGCAGGGCAGGGTCGTCGTGGCGTTCGGTCATGACGTCACCCCCATCTCGTCTCGGAGTCGGATCATCCCGTCACGGAGACGGGTCTTGACGGTGCCGATCGGGACACCGAGCCGTTCGGCCATCTCGCTGTGCGAGTAGCCGCCGTAGTACGCGAGCTGCACCGCCTGGCGTTGGAACTCGGTGAGCTTGGCGAGCGCGCGGCTGACGCGTTCGTGCTCGATCCGGATCTCGACCGACTCGGAGACCTGGTCGAAACCGGACTCCAGGTCGCGGATGCCGATCTTGGTGTCCCGGTCGTGCGACGCCTGCGATGCCCGGACCCGGTCGACCGCTCGTCGGTGGGCCATGGTGAGGACCCAGCTGGCGGCGGTGCCGCGCGAACGGTCGAAGCGGGTGGCCTGCTGCCACACCTCGAGGAAGACCTCCTGCGTGACCTCCTCGGACTGGGCGCGGTCCTTCAGGAGTCGCGTCACCAGACCGAGCACACGACCCGACAGGGCGTCGTAGAGGTCGGAGAAGGCTGCCTGGTCGCCGGAGGCGACGCGGGCGAGCAGATCGTCAGGCGACACGGGGGTGGGCTCGGTGGAGCTCCAGGCCTCGGTGTCGTGTTCCACGAGCGCAAGCATTGCAGGTTTCCCCCCTCTCGGTGGCATCGGTTCCGACATGTGCAATCACTTCGCAGGTCGGGTTCGGGTGGTTCGGATCCTCGCGGCGGTGGAGTCTGGGCGAGGGCCGCACGACCCGCAGGGAATTGACCGGCGGGTACCGGACCGGGTCGAGCGGGCCCTCGCTGTGACGTCCGCGAGGAGCGTCACACCAACTGTTCGGCACCGTCGCCCGAGCGGATTGGGCGACGTGCCCGTCCCGGGTGCAGGAACTGTGTTCGGCTCGTGTCTGCTGGTCGCCTGCTGCGCGTCCGCCCGCCCGGTGTGCAGGGTGCGGATGTGCGCACGGCACGTCTGCGCGGCTGCGCGCGCTGCGGCTGCGCGCGCTGCGGCTGCGTGCGCTGCGGCTGCGTGTGTCCGTGACGCGCCCGACCGCGCAACGTGTCCACCGAGAGTGAACACGGCCACGTGCACAGGACGTGTCTCGTAGGATCGATCTCGCCGGGCCGCAGCAAGCCCCGGGCTCCAAAATTCGCCGCTTCGAGCGGCCTCGCGCCGAGAGGCGCTTCTGCGGCCCGGTCTTCGCATGTCCGGGGGCGGTCGGGTCAGGCCGTCCACCGTCGCAGGCCCCGCTCGTCGCCGTCCGCCGTCGCGGTCTGTCGCTGCGCCCCGCCCTCGCCCGGACGTCGCCCCGTGTGCTCAGGCGTGTGACGTCCGAGCGGGGGCGCGATCCGGCGTGGGCGGTAGCCGGTCTGGAGGCGCGGCGTCGATCCGCCCCGCCCCTCGCTCAGTCCAGGCTGTCGCGACGCCAGAGCGCCGCCGCCTCGGTCAGGTCGGCCGCGAGCTCCGTCAAGCGCAGCGCCCGACGCGTCAGCTCGCTCGCGCGGTCCCCCGCGGTCAGGTCGGCGTCGTCCGCCACCGAGGTCGCGCCCGCCGCGGTCAGCCGGCAGAACGCCGCGCCGCGGTCGAGCGCCACCGCGAGGTCCCCCGTGTAGAGGCCGTGCAGGATGTGGTCCGCCAGGGTCAGGATCTCCGCAGGACCCGTCGGCTGCTCGGCACCCGCGACGGCCTCGTCGATCGTGCCGATCCGCTCCGTGCCCCGCTCGAAGAAGTACGCGATCTCCTCCGGGTTCTGCCGGATGACGACCCGCACCAGGTAGATGCGCCACAGTGCCCCCGGGAGCGTGTGCGCGCCCACGCGGGCCCACAGCTCGGCGATCGCATCGATGCCGTGCACGTCCGTGTACGTCACGAGACGCTCGACCACCGCCGGGTCCGGGTCCTGCCGCACGCGGTGGAGCAGCGCGTTCGCCGTCTCGTGCGCGACACGGTTCACCAGTGCCGGGTCCTCGCCGCCCTGGATCGCGGCGAACTCCTGGTCGGTGAAGTGGACGGGACGGTGGTGATCGCGAGGCACCCGGCGAGTGTAGGCGCGGCCGCCGACGCCCACGTCCCCCGTTCGCCACGAACGCAACGGGGCGCGCACGGGTACCGTGCTCCGGCAGGGAGGCACTCCTCCCGGACGTTGAGAAGAGGAGACTCCATGAACGCCCTGCTCGTCATCCTGGCCGTGATCGCGGTCGTCCTGCTGTTCGTCGGTGGCTTCACCGCGAGCCTCAAGTTCCTGCTGTGGGTCGGCATCGTGCTGCTCGTCATCGCGGTGGTCATGTGGCTCCTGCGGACGCTCACCGGGCGCCGCAGCTGACCGACAGCACTGGTTCTCGTCTGGAGGCCCTCACCCGCTAGCCTTGCGGGTGAGGGCCTCTAGCTCAGTTGGTAGAGCACCGGACTTTTAATCCGAGGGTCGTGGGTTCGAGCCCCACGGGGCCCACCTCCTCTTCCGTGAGACGCCTACCGGGGTACAACTCCGTCACAGGATGTTCATGGTGCGTCTTGTGCACAGTCCAGACCCTGTTCAGCGGTTTGCCTGCACAGCGCCGATAGTGTCGTTCCCGGTCCTGATCCACGGACCGAACAGGACCGCAGCACCAGAGAACGAACGGGGTACACCGTGACCGAGCCCATCGACGCCACGCAGGCCAGCACCACCGGTGACGCGCGCCGCATCGTCGAGCTCGCCGCAGCGACGAACACCACGATGAGCAACCAGCTCCTCCTCGACACCCTCCGCCGGAACGCCCGCGTCACCACGCGGCACATCCGCACCGACTTCGTCGAGGTCGCCACCGCCACCGCCGTCCTCGGCTACGTGTGCCGGCAGGGCAAGGAGTACACGGCCCTGCGCGGCGACGACCCGGCCTGGGCACAGGAGATCGGGCGCTACGGCACGGAGTCCCTCGCGGTCGAGGCGCTGCGCATGCGCCGCGCCTGACGCACCGGAAGCACGTACGACGAAGGCCGCCCCGGACGGGGCGGCCTTCGTCGTGTCCGGAGGTCTCGTGGTCGCTCACGTGCTGCGCATGCATCTCGCGTTCGCAGGTCTCGTGCCCGCCGTCCTGGTCGCACAACGCGCCGCCCGAGATCGTTCCGGTCGCACGACGTGCCGCTGGCCGAGGACCTGAGCGGCATGTCTCGCGACCAGGAACCACGACCGGGTCCGGGTCCGGGTCCGGGTCCGGGTCCGGGTCCGGGTCAGGATCCGGCAGAGCGGTCCCAGGCGAGACCGCGGCGCTCAGGACCAGACGCGGCGGATGCCCCAGGTGCCGGTCCACGACTCGTCGGGCTCGAGCCAGCGCAGGCCCTCGCCGGAGTTCAGGGCGTTCGCGGGCGCGGTCATCGGTTCCACCGCCACGGCGAGCCCGGTGCCGTCGCCGCGGGGGAACTCGCGGGACGTGAAGACCTGCACGTACGGGAACGACTCGTCCTGCCAGAGCTCGACGCCGTCGCCCTCCGGGCCGTGCAGCGACGTGCGGCGCACGCCGTGCTCGTCGGCGGCGACGTCCCGGTACGCGGTGTCGAGGTCGGCGTCCCCGGCGCGCTGCCCCGATCGCAGGTCGTAGGGCGTGCCCTCGACGGACACCGTGCCGTCCGGGATCTTGTGCTCGTCGACCGTGAACGCCGTGGCGGCGTCGAGCGTGACGACGAGGTCCTCGGCGGGGGTGTCGCCCGCACGGAGGTACGGGTGCGCGCCGACCGCGAACGGAGCGCGGACGCCGGAGCGGTTGACGATGGTGTGGGTCACCCGGACACCGTCGTCGACGAGCTCGTGGTGCACGCGGGTCTCGAGCGTGAAGGGCCAGCCGTGCTGCGGGTGGATCGTCGCCTGCTGTTCGATCGACGACCCGGTCTGCGACACCACGCGGTACGGCGAGAACCGCAGCAGCCCGTGCGAGGCGTTGCCGTACTTGGGCTCGGAGACGTCCAGCTGCTGCCGCTTCCCGTCGAGCTCCCAGACGGCACCGGCGACGCGGTTCGGCCACGGCACGAGCACGATGCCGTCGGCGCCCGGCGGCAGCGACGTCACCGGGAACGGCTCGGTCAGGTCGAACCCGGCGACCCGGAGCTCCCGGATCCCCGCGGCGACCTCGGTGACGACGGCCTCGACGACCCCGTCCGGTCCTGCGTGCCGGAGGTGGTACTGCCCTCCGGTGGGTGCTGCTGCGGTCATGGCTGCGACTTCCTTCCGTCTGGTGCTGCACGGCCGTCCTCGTCCGCCACGACCACCTCGACGCCGGCCGCCCGGATCGGAGCGACCGCGTCCGCCGTGACCCCGGCGGTGACGACGACGTCGATGTCCTCGAGCGGACGGACGACACCGAGGTGGGCCCGGCCGAACTTCGAGCCGTCCGCCACCACGACGGTACGCCGGGCCGCGGCGGCGAGCATCCGCTTCGCCTCGGTCTCGGGCAGGTTCACGTTCGTCAGGCCGTGCCCGACGTCGAGTCCGGTCCCCCCGAGGAACACCAGGTCGGCGGCGATCATCGGCAGCACGGCACCCATGAACGGCGCGACGAGGGAGTGCTGCAGTGGCCGGAGGGTGCCACCGGTGACGACGACGGTGAAGCGCGGGACCGCCCGCTCGAGCGCGAGTGCGGTGGTGAGCGAGTTCGTGACGACGGTGACGTCGACCAGGTCGGACCGCGCCACCAGGGCCTCCGCGACCGCCGCGGGCGTGGTGCCGACGTCGAGCACGACGCACTGACCCGACCGGACCAGGTCGGCCGCAGCGCGGCCGATCGCGGCCTTCGCCACCTGGTGCTCGACGGCGGTCTCCTCGAAGGGGCGCTCGGTGGAACCGACCCCGAGGCGGACCGCACCGCCGCGCACCCGCCGGATGCGGGCCTCCTGGTCGAGCAGGGCGAGGTCCTGGCGGACGGTCACCTCGCTCGTGCCCAGCGCCGCCGCGAGGGCGGCGGTCCGGACCAGACCGGGCGCGCCCTCGACGATGGAGACGATGCGGTCCTGCCGCAGCGGCGCGGGCAGCGACCCGGCGAGGAAGGAGAGGTCGTCGTCCACGACACGAGTTTCGCGCACTTACGGAGCCTTTCGCAACGCTTCACGAGCGCGGTAGGGTGGGTCGGTGATCACCAAGCGCGTGACGACGCTCGCCGACGGCCGCGAGCTCATCTACTTCGACGACGCCGACACGCAGCTGCCCGCCGAGCGCAGCATCGACCAGCGTGTCCTCGACCCCCGACCGGAGACGGCTCGGATGCGGCAGGACGTCCTGACCGGCGAGTGGGTGTCCATCGCGGCGAGCCGGCAGAACCGCGTGTTCCTGCCGCCGGCCGACCAGGACCCGCTCGCGCCGCAGACCGCCGCGAACCCGTCGGAGATCCCGAGCCGCTACGACGTCGCGGTGTTCGAGAACCGCTCGCCCTCGTTCGGACCCCTGCTCGAGGCCGAGGACGGCCCGGAGTCCCTCGAGTCCCTGTCCGACGTCGGGCTCAACCGCCAGCTCCGGAGCGTCGGTCGCTGCGAGGTCGTGTGCTTCTCCCCCGAGACGAGCGGCTCGTTCGCCTCCATCAGCGAGTCGCGCGCCCGCACCGTGGTCGAGGCCTGGGCGGACCGCACCGCGGCACTGTCGGCGATGCCCGGCATCCAGCAGGTGTTCCCGTTCGAGAACCGGGGCGAGGCGATCGGCGTCACGCTGCACCACCCGCACGGGCAGATCTACTCGTACCCGTACGTCACGCCCCGCACGCAGCGGCTCCTCGCGTCGATCGAGCGCTTCGGTCCCGACCTGTTCGAGCAGCACCTCGCGAACGAGCGCGCCTCCGAGCGCGTGGTGCTGCAGGGCGAGCACTTCACCGCCTTCGTGCCGTTCGCAGCACGCTGGCCGATCGAGATCCACATGCTGCCGCACCGGCACGTCCCCGACTTCGCCGGCCTGACCGACGCCGAGAAGGACGAGCTGGCGCACATGCACCTGCGGCTCACCCGCGGGCTCGACGCGCTCTACGACACCCCGACGCCGTACATCGCCGCGTGGCACCAGGCGCCGGTGCACACTGCGCGGGACACCGTGCGGCTCATGCTGCAGATCACGTCCCCGCGTCGCGCGGCGGACAAGCTCAAGTTCCTGGCCGGCAGCGAGGCCGCCATGGGCGCCTGGATCGGGGACCTCGTGCCCGAGAAGGCGGCCGAGTTCATCCGAGGAGGGATCGAACGCGCATGACGTTCCAGCAGGTCTACGGGTACGAGCCGGCGGTGCGGTACTCCGCGCCCGGCCGCGTCAACCTGATCGGTGAGCACACCGACTACAACGACGGCTACGTGCTGCCGTTCGCGATCGACCGCCGGACGGTGGCGTCGATCGCGCAGCGCGACGACCGGCTGATCCGGGTCGCGTCGGCCTTCGAGCCGGACGCGGTGCACGAGCTCTCGCTCGACGCGCTGTCACCGGAGAACATGGAGGGCTGGTCTGCCTACGTGTTCGGCATCGCCTGGGCGCTCCGCGAGCAGGCCGGAGCCGACCTGTCCGACAAGACCGGCTTCGACGTCTTCATCGAGTCGGACGTCCCGGTCGGCGCCGGCCTGTCGTCGAGCGCCGCGATCGAGTGCGGCGTCGCGCTCGCCTTCACCGACCTGTGGGAGCTCGGCCTCGACCGCAAGGCACTCGCCCGCGTCGGGCAGTACTCCGAGAACCACGCCGTCGGCGCCCCGACCGGCATCATGGACCAGTCCGCCTCGTTGCTCGGTGAGCAGGACGCGGTCGTCTTCCTCGACTGCCGCACACTCGACACCGCCGTGGTCGACCTCGCGCTCGAGGCGAACGGCCTCGAGGTCCTGGTCATCGACACCCGCGTCCAGCACGCCCACGCGACGGGCGGCTACAAGGCCCGGCGCGACTCGTGCGAGCGCGGCGCTGCGGCCATGGGCGTCGAAGCACTCCGCGACGTCGCCGTCGAGGATCTGCCCCGCGCACAGGAACTCCTCGACGACGAGACCTTCCGACGGGTCCGGCACATCGTGACCGAGGACCAGCGCGTCCTCGACACGGTGCGCACGCTCCGCGAGCAGGGTCCGCGCGCGATCGGCGAAATGCTCGTCGCCTCGCACGCGTCGATGCGCGACGACTTCGAGATCTCGGTGCCCGAGCTCGACCTGGCGGTCGAGACGGCGATGGCGCACGGCGCTGTCGGCGCACGCATGACCGGTGGCGGCTTCGGCGGTGCGGCGATCGCGCTGGTCGACCGGGAGGCCCGTGGCGCGATCACGGACGCCGTCACGTCCGCCTTCGCCTCGGCCGGGTACCGCGAGCCCACCGTGTTCACGGTGCACGCCGCGCAGGGCGCCCGGCGCGACTGACGCGCGGCGCCTCGCGCGGCGCCTCGCGCGGCGCCTCGCGCTTCCGCACAACCGGAAGCGGCTCGCGCCACGGAGTTCCGTGGCGCGAGCCGCTTCTCGTTGTGCGGGGCCAGGACGGTCTGCAGCGAGCGCTGCACGGCCACGAGCGGCCGACCGGTCCGCCGGCGCGCCAGCCCGCCGGTCAGCCTCCGTAGTCGGCGTACCGCGTCGTCTCGACGACGTTCCCGAGCACGAACGGGTGCGTCCGACCGTGCTCGACGGCCCACTGCACCCACGCCGTCTGCACGGGCATGAGCAGCCACACCGCCACGGTGACGCCGAGCACGCCGGCGAGGGTGAGTCCCATCACGGTGTGCTCGTCGAACCGGCTCGCGCCTCGGCGAGCGACCGCGACGGCGAACCCGACGAGGGCGATGCCGACGGTCAGGAGCGTCGTCCCGAAGGCCGGCGACGACCGGAAGTCGAACTCCTGCCCGGCGTGGACGAAGGTCGTGCTCCAGCTCGAGCCGGGCTGCTGGAACAGGATGCAGAGCACCACGATGAGGACCAGCCAGCGGGCGTCCTTCGTGAGCTGCGACGGCTCGGGCCGCGGGCGCAGCACCGGTTCGGTCAGCTGTCGTTCGTCCCCCATGGCGTGACCGTAGCACCGCGGGAGGCGCGTGGCGGGGGTGATCCGCGCCTCCCGTCCGAAGCCGCACACCGAGACTCGGCCGAGCGGACAGTTTCGTCCTGCACAGGGGACGGAAGTGTCCGCCTGGCCGAGTCTCGGTCGACCGGGCTCGCGCTACCGCAGGTGGCGCTCGGCGGCCTCGACGACGTTCTTCATGAGCATCGCGCGGGTCATCGGCCCGACCCCGCCGGGCGTGGGCGACAGGAACCCGGCGACGGACGCCACGGCGGGGTCGACGTCGCCGCGCAGCTTCGCCTTGCCCGTCTCCGGGGAGACGACGCGGCTGATGCCGACGTCGATGACCGCAGCACCCGGCTTGACCCAGTCCGGCTGCACGAGCCCGGCGACCCCGGCCGCGGCGACGATGATGTCGGCGCGACGGCACTCGGCGGCGACGTCCTCGGTCAGCGAGTGCGTGAGGGTGGCGGTCGCCTCGAGCCGGGTGAGCAGCAGGCCGAGCGGACGACCGACCGTCAGGCCCTGCCCGATGATCGTCACGTGCTGCCCGCGGATCGGGACGTCGTAGGCGTCGAGCATCGCGACGATGCCCCGCGGGGTGCACGGCAGCGGGGCGTCGATCGTGCCGGCGCCACCGGGCACGGCGAGCACGAGCTCACCGAGGTTCGTCGGGTGCAGGCCGTCGGCGTCCTTCGCCGGGTTCATCAGCTCGAGCATCGGGATCGGGTCGATGCCCTGCGGCAGCGGGAGCTGCACGATGAACGCGGTGACCCGGGGGTCGTCGTTCATCTGCAGGATCGCGGCGCGGATGTCGGCAGCCGAAGCGGTCTCCGGGAGGTCGATGCGGACCGAGTCGAGCCCGATCTGTGCCGAGTCCTTGTGCTTGCCGGCGACGTACGACACCGACCCCGGGTTCGCGCCGACCATGATCGTGCCGAGCCCGGGCCGGAACCCGTGGTCGTGCAGGCGGTCGATGCGGACCTTCAGGTCGTCGAGCGTGCGCGCGGCGAGGGCGGTGCCGTCGATGCGGACGGCACTGCCCTCCCCCGCCCAGCGCTCACGTGGGAGCGCGGCGCTCACGCGTACAGGGGGAACGCGTCGGTCAGGGCCTTCACCCGTGCCGAGAGCGCTGCGATGTCCGGGTTCGGCATGAGCGTCAGCGCGATGATGTCGGCCACCTCGGTGAACTCGGCGTCGCCGAAGCCGCGGGTCGCCAGCGCCGGGGTGCCGATGCGGACACCGGAGGTGACCATCGGCGGGCGCGGGTCGAAGGGGACGGAGTTGCGGTTCACGGTGATGCCGACCTCGTGCAGCAGGTCCTCGGCCTGCTTGCCGTCGACCTCGGACGCACGGAGGTCGACGAGCACCAGGTGCACGTCGGTGCCACCGGTGAGGACGTCGATGCCGGCGGCCTTCGCGTCGGGCTGCGTGAGCCGGTCCGCCAGCAGGCGGGCACCGCGCAGCGTGCGCTCCTGGCGGTCCTTGAACTCCGGCTGGCCGGCGAGCAGGAACGCGGTGGCCTTCGCCGCGATCACGTGCATGAGCGGACCGCCCTGCTGGCCCGGGAACACCGCGGAGTTCAGCTTCTTGAAGAGCGACTCCTCGTTGGACAGGATGATGCCCGAGCGGGGACCGGCGAGCGTCTTGTGCACCGTCGACGACACGACGTGGGCGTGCGGCAGGGGCGACGGGTGCAGGCCCGCGGCGACGAGCCCGGCGAAGTGCGCCATGTCCACCCAGAGCGTCGCGCCGACCTCGTCCGCGATCTCGCGGAACTTCGCGAAGTCGAGCTGGCGGGGGTACGCCGACCAGCCGGCGATGAGGACCTTCGGCTGGTGCTCGATGGCCTTCGCACGGATGTCGTCGTAGTCGACCTCGAACGTCTCCGGGTCGACGCCGTAGGACACCGCGTTGTAGATGCGGCCGGAGAAGTTGAGCTTCATGCCGTGCGTCAGGTGACCGCCGTGGGCGAGCTCGAGGCCGAGGATCGTGTCCCCGGCGGAGGCGATGGCGTGCAGCACCGCGGCGTTCGCGCTCGCGCCGGAGTGCGGCTGCACGTTCGCGTAGGCGGCACCGAACAGGGCCTTCGCCCGGTCGATGGCGAGCTGCTCGGCGACGTCGACGAACTCGCAGCCGCCGTAGTAGCGCTTGCCCGGGTAGCCCTCGGCGTACTTGTTCGTCAGGACGGAGCCCTGTGACTCGAGGACGGCGCGCGGGACGAAGTTCTCGGACGCGATCATCTCGAGGGTGTCGCGCTGGCGGCCGAGCTCGTTCTGCAGCACGGCGGCGATCTCGGGGTCGACCTCGGCGAGCGGGGCGTTGAACGTGGACTGCGCGGTGGCAGGCGTCAGATCGGTGATGGACACGGGACTCCTCGTTGTCTGAGTCGCCGCGCGGACGCGACGAGGTGGACGGGTGGGCGCGGCCCAGGCGTACGGCCGCGCTCCGTGTCAGGTGTCGCTCCCCGATGGTGACCCATCCAACGCCAGTCGCGACCCGTCGATCGTACCGAGCGCGCACGTTCGTGTCACCCTTGGGGACATGCACCCGAGCATCCCCGTCGACGCATGACGCTGATCAGCCCCGACGTCGAGGAGCGCACCGACCTCGCCGCGCGCCTCGACGTGCCGTGGGTCACCGTGGTCTGGGACGACCCGGTGAACCTGATGTCCTACGTCACCTACGTCTTCCAGAGCTACTTCGGCTTCACGCACGCCCGCGCCGAGCGACTCATGCGCCAGGTGCACGACGACGGCCGGGCGATCGTCGCGACCGGCGCCCGCGAGGCCATGGAGCGCCACGTCGAGGCCATGCACGGCTACGGCCTGCAGGCCTCCGTCGACCGCGCGGCGGGACCGGACGCGTGATCCCCTTCAGCCGGCGCCAGGACGGTGTGCACCTCGCGATGTCCGAGGGTGAGCGCGCCGTCCTCACGTCGCTCACCGAACAGCTGCAGCAGGTGCTCGGCGGTGACCTCGCGTCCGACCCCGTCGCCGCGCGGATGTTCCCGGACGCCTACCCGTCGGACACCGAGGCGAGCGACGAGTTCCGCCGCTGGACGCAGGCGGACCTGCTCACCCAGAAGACCGCGAACGCCGGCGTCGTGCACGACTGGCTGACCGGTGCGCGGGACGGCGCGATGACCCCGCCGGACGAGCAGGCCTGGCTCCGGTGCCTCACCGACCTGCGGCTGACGATCGCGGAGCGGCTCGGCATCACCGACGCCGCGTCAGAGGAGGCCTCGTCCTCCGGCGACGCCGGCCTCGGCCTGCGCGACGTCTACGACTGGATCGGGTACGTGCAGGAACATCTCGTCACGACCCTCACCACCCGCTGACGGGACGGCCGGGAGGCGTGGCGCACGTCCGCCTCGTCAACCCCGGCCCGTCAGCTGCTCTCGGTGGTCGCGGTGGTCGCGGTGGCCGCGGTGGTCGCGGTGGCCGCGCATCCGGGCGAGCAACGCGGGGACGGCACCATCTGATCAGAAGGCAACCTTGCAAGGCGCCCTGTTCAGTCGTACTGTTCCACCGTGGAACCGATCGACGCGCTCGCAGACGACCTGCTGACCCTGCACGGTCGCATCCGCCGCACGCTGCTCGCCGGGAAGGCCGACGAGGTCACCGCGTCCCAGACCGCCGCGCTCGGTCGGCTCCTGCGCCACGGCGAGAGCACCGTCGCCGACCTCGCGCGCGCCGAGGGGGTCCGCCCGCAGTCGATGGGCGCGACCGTGCAGGCCCTCGTCGACCTCGGGCTCGCCGAGCGTCGACCAGACCCGACGGACGGCCGCCGCACGCTCGTCCGGGCCACGGAGACGGGCTCCCGAGCCCGCGCCGACGCGTGGACCACCCGGACCCGGGTGCTCGCGGACCGTCTCGCCGCGCTGCCCGACGACGACCGCGCCACGGTCGCCCGTGCCCTCACGATCCTCCTGCCGCTCACCGACGACTGACCCCGGAAGAAGCCCCACCACGTCCAGCTCGACCTCCCCCGTCCCGACCACCGCCGACACCGGCAGGAGCGGCTTCGGCCCGAAGCTCCTCGTCCCCGTCCTGGTCGGTCCGCTGCTCAACCCGATCAACACGACGATGGTGTCCGTCGCCCTCGCGCCGATCTCCCGCGACCTCGGCATCGGTGCCTCGCAGGCGATCTGGTTGGTCGCCGCGCTCTACCTGGCGAGCGCGGTCGCGCAGCCGACGATGGGCAAGCTCGCCGACCGGTTCGGCCCGAAGAAGGTCTTCCTCACCGGACTCGTGATCGTCGGTGTCGCCGGTGTCGTGCCCGAGGTGCTGACCGGGTTCGGCGGGGCGGTCGCCGCACGGGTGCTGATCGGGATCGGGACGTCGTCGGCGTACCCGGCCGCCCTCACCACCCTGCGGCAGCACTCCGCCAGGATCGGGAAGCCGACACCGCCGCTCGTGCTCGGGGCGCTCTCGATCACCTCGCTGGTCTCCGCTGCGGCCGGGCCGCCCCTCGGCGGCGCACTGATCGCGGCGTTCGGCTGGCACGCGATCTTCCTGGTGAACGTCCCGCTCGCCGTGTTCGGCCTCGTCGTCGCCGCGATGTGGCTGCCGTCCGACCGGCTCCGACCCCGTGACGCCGAGCAGCTGCCGGTCCGGACCGCGCTCGACCCGCTCGGCATGGTGCTCATGACCGGCGCGGTGTCGGCGCTCCTGGTGTTCCTGCTCGACCTCGGCGCCGGACTCTGGTGGCTGCTCGCGGTCGCCGTCGTGCTGCTCGTGGCGCTCGTGCTCTGGGAGCTGCGCGCGACGAAGCCCTTCGTCGACGTCCGCCTGCTCGTCCGGAACGGCGCGCTGTCCCGCACCTACGCGCGGCTGTTCCTGACCTACCTGCTCGCCTACACGATGACGTACGGGTTCTCGCAGTGGGTGCAGGACGTCGCGGGCTACCCGAGCGACGTCGCCGGGTACCTGCAGCTCCCGGCAGCCGTCGTCGCCGGGGTGGTGTCGTTCATGGTCGCCCGCCGCACCGCCGTCCGCCGGCCGCTCGTCGTCGCGGCGCTCGTCCCCCTGGTCGGCGCCGGGCTCCTGCTCCTGCTGCACGCCGGGTCGCCGCTCGTGCTGCTGCTCGTCGTGCCGGCGCTGTTCGGGGTGCCCCAGGCGCTGGCGTCGGTGTCGAACCAGGCGGCGCTGTACACGGTGGTGCCCTCGGAGTACATCGGTACCGCCGCCGGGCTGTCGCGCACGAGCATCTACATCGGCGCGATCGCGGCGTCCTCGCTGATCGGCGGGGTGTTCGGCCAGGCCCCGACCACGCCGGACCTGCACGTGCTCGCGTGGGTGATGCTCGGCGTCGGCGTGCTGCTCAGCGTGCTGACGCTCGCCGACCGGGCGCTGGCGCGGGCGGACCGGCGCTGACGTGGCGCGTCAGCGCTCGGCGCCGATCGCCGCTTCGATCTGGTCGGCCCAGTCGGTCAGCCTCCGCTCGACACCCGCCAACTCGGCGGGGGTCACGCCGTACTCACGCACACGCCGCGAACCGATCCTCCGCACCTGTCGGAGCGCCTCGGCGAAGAGCTGTCGATCGAAGCCGTCGTCGTGTTCGGCTGCGCCGTCGAGGAGCTCGGCGTCCGAGAACCTCCCGCTCCGGCGGATCGCGTCGACGTCGAGGTAGTCTCGCGCTTCCGCACGCGAGAACAAGGCTGCAACCTTGTTCGACACCGCGTCGTACTCGTCGAGCACCGGGCCGAGGGCGAGCACGACGGGTTGCCGAGCGCGCCAGTCGACTCCCAGGTCGACCTCGACCACCTCACCATCGAGCGTGACCCGCAGCCTGGCGAAGAGCTCGAAGCGTCTGGCGACGGTGACGACGAAGCCCTCGGAGGCGAGCTGCGCGATGACATCGCCGAGAGCGCGCTCGAACCCACCTGCGTCCCGTCGGTCGGTGAAGAGGTCCACATCAGCAGTGGGGCGAGCCGTGAACCCGTGCTCACGGATGGCACCCGACCCTGCC
Organism: Curtobacterium sp. P97; assembly: GCF_023712445.1. NCBI lineage: Bacteria > Bacillati > Actinomycetota > Actinomycetes > Micrococcales > Microbacteriaceae > Curtobacterium > Curtobacterium sp. P97. The sequence goes on from NZ_JAMAYF010000016.1 coordinate 59,329, forward strand.
AGTGCGAACCCGGAGTCGTCGGTCGCGGCGAGGGCGATCGACGCCACGCGTCGCTGCATCGCCTCGCTCGCGATCACGAGACGAGTTCGGGGAACCGGCTCTCCCACGCACGTCGGATCCGGACGGGCAGGAAGAGCCGCGACCACCATCGCCGGAGGACCGCCGGACTGACCAGGGCCTGGACGTCAGCAAGCGTGCCCTCACGCAGGGTTGCTTCGTACGCCTTCGCGACATCGTCCCAGTGGGCCAGGTCGACGACCGGGTCGGGCCCCCAGTACACCGTGTCGGGGAGCCGGAGCGAGCCCTCGGCCGGGCCCGTGAGATCGTCCAAGCTGGCGGGCACGGCGAAGCCGCGCGTGGCCTGGGTGCGGACCCGCACCGCTGAGTCGATCGTCATCGCACCCTCCCCTCTCCAGGGTACCGATGCCCCCCACGACAGGACCAGCCCCTGTGGACGCGGCGCCCGGGGGTCAGCCCCGGCCTGTCGGCGACGTGGGCCGCACGTCGGACGCGCCACGGGCCTCCCGGCCGAACCGCCGGAACGCCGGAGCGCCCCGGTACCCTGATCTCCGTGACCGCCCCGAACCCCACGCACTGGACCCTCACGCTCGTCTGCGACGACCAGCCCGGGATCGTGCACGCCGTCTCCGGAGCCGTGGTCGCGGCGAACGGCAACATCACCGAGTCGCAGCAGTTCTCGAGCGCCGACACGAACTCGTTCTTCATGCGCCTGCAGGTCATGGCGCCGGTCGACCGCGAGACGTTCGAGCAGGCCCTCGCACCCGTCGTCGAGCGCTACGGCATGCGGGTCCAGCTCGACGTGGTCGGGCGTCCGATGCGCACCCTGGTGCTCGTGTCGAAGGCCGGGCACTGCCTGAACGACCTGCTCTACCGGCAGCGCGGCGGCCAGCTGCCGATCGAGGTCCCCCTCGTGCTGTCGAACCACGCCGACCTGTCCGGGCTGGCGGCGTTCTACTCCGTGCCGTTCGAGCACCGACCGGTCACCGACGCGGACGCGAAGCGGGCGATGGAGCAGCGGATCCTCGAGGCCGTCGAGGAGCACGACATCGAACTCGTCGTCCTCGCCCGCTACATGCAGATCCTGTCGCCGGAGCTGTGCGCCGCGCTCGAGGGCCGCGCCGTCAACATCCACCACTCGTTCCTGCCCGGCTTCAAGGGCGCCAACCCGTACCGGCAGGCGCACGCGCGCGGCGTCAAGCTCATCGGTGCGACGGCGCACTTCGTGACGAGCGACCTCGACGAGGGCCCGATCATCGAGCAGAACGTCGTCCGGGTCGACCACACGAAGGAGCCCGCCGAGCTGGTCTCGATCGGCCAGGACGAGGAGTCCCGGACGCTGACGCAGGCGGTGCGCTGGATCGCGGAGGACCGCGTCCTCCTCGACGGCGCCCGCACGATCATCTTCAGGTAGGCACCGCATGACGAACGCACCGCAGAGCCCCGTCGACTGGGGCGACGTCCCGCCGCCGACGGACCCGGCACCCGCACGCCGCCGGGCCTCCGTCTCCGGCTGGACGGTGCTGCGCGTGCTCGTGTGCGCGTTCGGACTGCTGTCATTGGCCTACTGGGGCTACCTCGCGTGGCCGTTCCCGTTCCCCGGCGCGCTGTTCATGGTCGGGGCACCGCTGTTCGCCGCGGTCGTCTGGTTCCTCTTCCGTTCGCCGCGCTCGCCGATCGACACCGACGTGGTGGGCAAGGTGGTCGTCGAGACCGCGCTGGTGATCGCGGCCGGTGGCGCCTGGGTGTCGCTCGGGCACCCGGTGGTCGGGTTGGTCTTCGTGCTGGTCGCGGCGCTCTCCGGCGTGGTCGCGTTCCGGCGGGAGACGGCGTGAGCTCCGGGCCTGCGTCGGTGTCCGGCCTCGGCTCCGGGTCCGGGTCCGGGTCCGGGTCCGGCTCCGGCTCCGGGTCCGGTCTGGAGGCGCGGCGCACGCTGGTCCGAGCCGGTCGCCTGGTCGACGAGGCCGGCTCCACGGCCGACGGGTGGGTCCTGCTCGCCGGCGACGTGATCGAAGCGGTGGGGTCCGGCGCCGACGCGCCCAGCGCCCCGGACGTGGTCGACCTCGGCGACGCCGTCCTGACGCCCGGGTTCATCGACCTGCACGGGCACGGTGGTGGTGGCGCGGCCTACGAGGACGACACCTTCGACGCGGCGCTCGCCGTGCACCGGGCGCACGGGACGACCCGCTCGGTCCTGTCCCTCGTCGCGAACCCCTCGGCAGCGCTCGCGACGTCGCTCGAGCGCATCCGCACCGTCGCCGCGACGGACCCGCTCGTGCTCGGCGCGCACCTGGAGGGGCCGTTCCTCTCCCCCGACAACCGGGGCGCCCACAACGCCGCCCACCTGGTCGATCCGTCGCCGGCGGCCGTGGACGCCCTGCTCGACGCGGGTGCCGGGGTCCTGCGGCAGGTCACGATCGCGCCCGAGCTGCCGGGAGCGCTGGACGCCGTCCGCCGCTTCGTCGACGCCGGGGTCGCCGTCGCCGTCGGACACACCGTCTGCTCGTACGACCAGGCCCGGGCGGCCTTCGACGCCGGTGCCACCGTGCTCACCCACGCGTGCAACGCAATGCCGGGGTTGCACCACCGGGCGCCGGGTCCGATCGCCGCGGCGACCGAGGACGACCGCGTGACGCTCGAGCTCATCCTCGACGGTGTGCACGTGCACCCCGCCGTCGCCCGCGTGCTGCTCCGTGCGGCGCCGGGGCGCGTCGCACTGATCACCGACGCGATGGCCGCGGCCGGGTCGCCCGACGGCTCCTACGCGCTCGGGTCGCTGACGGTGGACGTGGTGGACGGCGTCGCGCGCGTCGCCGGGACGGACACGATCGCGGGCTCGACGCTGACGCAGGACGCGGCGCTGCGGCTCGCCGTGTCGGCCGCTGGAGCGTCACTGCCCGAGGCGGTCGCGGCGCTGACGAGCGTGCCGGCAGCGGCGCTCGGGCTCGGGGACCGGCTGGGCCGGGTCGCGCCCGGGTACGCAGCGGACCTCGTGGCGCTCTCCCCCGCGCTCGAGGTGCAGCGGGTGTGGGGCGCCGGTCGAGAGCTGGTGCCCGCCAGGTCTTGACCGGGACGGCGCGCGGCGGGACCATCTCCGCATGGCGCTCTACGTCTCCTGCCCGGTCGAGAGCGTCGAGCGCGCCACCCCGTCGAAGGTCGCGCTCTCGTTCGACCTCGACAGCCGACAGGCCGTCGACGAGCTGGTCGAGCGGGCCCGCGCTGCCGGCGGGCGGATCGGGGACACCGACGAGTACCCGTTCATGTACCAGCGGCAGTTCGACGACCCGGACGGGTACCACTGGTCGCCGTTCTGGATGCACCCCGACACCGCCGGCGCGTGACCTCGTCCGCGCGCTCCCGCCGGACGGTCACTGGTGCAGGAAGTCCTGACGGGGCTGCTCCTGCTCCGGCGCGAAGCGGATCCGCAGCACGGGTCCGCTGTCCTCGGTCGTCCAGCCGCTGACCTCCACCTCGAGGGCGTCCGGGGTCCGGTCCCACCGCGTGACGGTCCCGGAGCCGAGCACCGCGACGTCGCTGATCGTGCGGGTGAGGAGCGCCGACGCCGACCCGAGCGACCGCAGTCGTACGACGCCGTCGTCGGGCCGGGCGAGCAGGACCGCGTAGAGGGAGTCGCCCGTGACGTCGTGCCGCACGGTGTACCGGACGTCCTCCGCCGTGTACGCCGGAGCGGCAGCGTCGACGAACGACCCGGCGGTCACCGCGGTCGGTCCCTCGGACGGTACGGTCCAGGGCCGGGTGCCGTAGATCGCCTCACCGTGCAGGCCGAGCCAGTGCCCGATGCCCTCGAGCAGGCGCTGCTCCTCGACCGGGATCGTGCCGTCCGGCTTCGGGCCGACGTTGAGCAGGAGGACCCCGCGCTTCGCGACGACGTCGACGAGCTCGGCGACGAGTTCGCGCACGCTCTTGTACTCGTGCCCCTCGACCCAGCACCAGGAGGTCCGTGACACCGACGTGTCGTTCTGCCACACGGTCGGCTCGGTGCCCGCCACGGCTCCGCGCTCGATGTCGTAGACCGCGGTGCCGGGCGCGAAGGCTCCCCACTTGTAGTTGATGACGACCTCGCGTCCCCACTCGGCCGCCCGGTTGTAGTAGTACGCGGCGAGGGTCTGCAGCACCGGGGCGAACGCCGGTTGCTCGATCCACCAGTCGAACCAGAGCACCTGCGGCCGGTACTTCTCGATGACCTCGACGGTGCGCAGGAGCCAGTCCTCGAGGAACCGCTCGTTCGGAGCCGTCTCCTCACGCTGCGCGGGACCGTAGAAGTCCGACCACCGCGGGTCGAGCACGTCGGAGTCGAACCGGGCACCGCCGTTCATGAAGAACCAGTGCTCGGCACGGTGCGACGAGGCACCGCGGACCATCCAGGCCTCGTCGACCGCTCGGGAGAGGTCGCCGAAGACGTCGCGCCGTGGCCCCATCCGTGCGGCACTCCAGCGGGACCGGTCCGTGTCGTACATCGCGAACCCGTCGTGGTGCTCGGCGACGGGCACGACGAACTGCGCACCCGCACGACGGAACAGCGCTGCCCACGCGGCCGGGTCGAAGTGCTCCATCGTGAACGACGGGATGAAGTCCTTGTACCCGAAGTCGCGGTGCTCGCCGTGCGTCGCGAGGTGGTGCTCGTACGCGTCGGTACCCTGCCGGTACATCTCGCGGGAGTACCACTCGTTGCCGAAGGCCGGGACGGAGTACACGCCCCAGTGCAGGAAGACCCCGAACTTGGCGTCCTCGTACCAGCGTGGAGGCTCGTAGGCGGCCAGGGACGCCCACGTCGCGTCGAAGGGTCCGGCGGCGACGACCTCGTGCACGGCACGCATCGCCTCGGTGTTGTCGCTGACGTCGACCGGCTCCGGGAGCGACTCCGGGTCGAGCGGTCCGTGGCGGTCCGGCATGGGGCACTCCTTCGTGCGTCGGATGCGGTCCCCCACTTCTACCGGTCGAGTTCGGGAGTCGGGTGGGTCACGGATGCCGGCGGTCAGGGCAGCCGGACGACGACCTCGGCGGTCGAGGGCCCACCGCACTGCTCGGACCCGCCGTGCCGCACCCACGTGAAGTGGACGCCGCGCTCGACGAGCACCCGGCCGTCCGCGCCGAGGACCGCCACGTGCCCGCGCCCCGCGGTGTCCGGCGAGGTCGGCACGGACCACACGTCCCCGTCGCGTTCGACCATGGGGAGCACTGCCGTCGGCGCCGTGCCGTCCGGCAGTGTCCCGACCGCTGGCGCGCCCGGTGTGGCTTCCCCAGGGGCGGTCGGCACGGCTGGTTCGGGCGGCACCCCGGGCGTGCAGTCCGGGCCCTGGCAGACGACGATGCCCGCGACGCCGGACGCCGGGTCCGCCGAACCCGGGACCTCGACGGCGACGGTGTCGGTCCGACCGATCGCCGTGCACGCCGTCGGCCCGATGCCGGCGCAGCCGGTCGTCACGAGCACCAGCACGGCCGATGCCGTGGCGAGTCCCCTCGTCCCCCGACGCATGCGTCCATCGTCACCGATCGATCGCGGACGGGTGGTCACGATCCGGCGACGGTGTCAGGCCGCGACGACGGACAGCAGCCGGAGTCGGTCGTGGCTCTCGGTCCCGGGGACGGCGGTGTAGACGAGCAGCACGTGCGCCTGCTCCGGGTCGAGGAGCACCTGGCAGTGCAGCTCGAGTCGGCCGACCTCCGGGTGGTCGTAGCGCTTGACGGTCCCCGGGACGAGGCCGACCTCCTGCCGGTCCCACAGCGTCCGGAACTCGTCGGAGCGTTGCAGGAGCTCGTCCGCGAGCCGCGCTGCCCGGGACCCGGGACCGCGCCGGGTCGCGACCTCACGCAGTGACGACACGTACAGCCGCGCGGTGGTGTCGCGGTCCTCCGGCGGGAAGAGGTCCCGCGCACCCGGTTCGGTGAACCAGCGCCAGCCGATCGAGCGCGACGGCCCCTGCCGCTGGCTCGCGTCCCCGAACAGTGCGGCGGCGAGCGGCGTCTGCAGGAGCGTCTCGCCGAGTTCCGTGACGACCTCGGCCGGCGTGTCCACCAGGCGGTCGAAGATGCGCATCATGCCCGGGCCCACGTGGTCCGAGCCCGCGCCGGACTCCGGCGGTCGGTGCCCGGCGAGGCGGAAGACGTGGTCGCGTTCCGCCCGGCTCAGGTGGAGCCCCTGCGCGATCGCGGCGACCATCTGCTCGGAGGGCTGCGGACCGGTGCCCCGTTCGAGCCGGGCGTAGTAGTCCGGGGACATGTGGCAGACCGCCGCGACCTCCTCTCGGCGCAGCCCGGAGGTCCGGCGCCGCTGTCCCGGCGGGAGGCCGACGTCGGACGGTTGCAGGGCCTCCCGGCGTCCGCGGAGGAAGGCGCCGAGCGCCGGTCGATCGATCACGGGCCCATCCTCGCCGGTCCGCGTCCTCCGCAGCCACGGTCCGTCAGGTCCTGGTTGCGGTCCGGCCGCCGACGCAGGCTGGCACCAGCCCGACGACGGGCGACGATCCCGAGGAGACCACCGTGCCGACACGACCCATCGACATCACCCTGCCGCGACTGGACGGCACCCGCGCCGTCGTCACCGGTGCGAGCGACGGCATCGGCCTGGGCATCGCGACGGCACTCGCGGGCGCCGGCGCCACGGTCGTGCTCCCCGTGCGCAACCCGAGCAAGGGCGAGGCCGCACGCATCCGGGTGCTCCGCGAACACCCGGACGCCGACGTGCAGCTCGGCGCGATGGACCTGTCGTCCCTCGCCTCGGTGGACGCGTTCGCGGAGTCGATGCGGTCGGCCGGTCAGCCGGTCGGCCTGCTCGTGGGCAACGCCGGGGTCATGACCCCACCCGAGCGGCAGACCACGGCCGACGGCTTCGAGCTGCAGCTCGGCACGAACCACCTCGGACACGTCGCACTCGTCCGCGGACTCCTGCCGCTGCTCCGTGCGGCGCGCGGCCACGTCACGTCGCAGATCAGCATCGTCGCGCGCAGCGGCGCCGTGCACTGGGAGGACCCGAACTGGGAGCGGAGCTACGACGGGATGCGCGCGTACCGGCAGTCGAAGATCGCGTTCGGCCTGTTCGGGCTCGAGCTCGCCCGACGGAGCGCCGACCGCGGATGGGGCATCACGAGCAACCTCGCGCACCCGGGCGTCGCGCCGACGAGCCTGCTCGCCGCGCGCCCGGAGCTCGGCCGGAGCGGGGACACCCCGCAGGTCCGGGTGATCCGCTGGTTGTCCGCTCGGGGCCTGCTCGTCGGGACCCCGAGGACCGCCGGGTTGCCGGCGCTCGTCGCAGCCACCGACCCGGCCGTGCGGGACGGCGGGTTCGTGGGTCCGACGGGTGCCGGCGGTGTCGGCGGAGCGCCCGGACGGACGCCGCTGTGGAAGCCACTGCGCAGTGCTGAGGACGCACGACGCGTGTGGGAGCTGTCCGAGGAGCTGCTCGGCACGTCGGTCGCGTGACGTCCGCGACCGGCGCTGTCAGGATGGCCGCATGAGCGTCATGATCTCGGTGTTCGATGCGCAGCGCACCCGCACGAGCGAGAAGTACACCGCGTACCCGCCCGAGGTCCTGCCGATGTTCGTCGCCGAGATGGACTCGGTCCCCGCCGAGCCGGTGCGCGAGGCACTCGAGCGCGCCGTCCGCAACGGGGACACCGGGTACGTCGGGCACACCCGGGTGCTGCCCGAGGTCTTCGCCGACTTCGCCGACCGCCGGTGGGGATGGGACGTCGACCCCGACCTCGTCCGGACCACGACGGACGTGTCGGTCGCGGCGGTCGAGGTGCTCCGACGGGTCGTCGACCCCGGCGACCAGGTCGTCGTCATGCCGCCCGTCTACCCGCCGTTCTGGGAGTACGTCCGCGAGGCCGGCGGCACCGTGACCGAGGTGCCGCTGCTCGCCCCGGACGGCGAACCCGACCCGTTCGACACCACGGCCGGGTGGCGGATGGACCTCGCCGGGGTCGAGCGCGCCTTCGCCGGCGGCGCCCGGACGGTCCTGCTCTGCAACCCGCACAACCCCCTCGGGCTCGTGCACGCCCGCGACGACCTGGTGGCACTCGCCCGGCTCGCCGCGGAGTGGGACGCCGTCGTCGTCTCCGACGAGATCCACGCCCCGCTCGTGCACGCGGACGCGGTGTTCACCCCGTTCCTCACCTGCGGACCCGAGGCGGTCGAGCACGGCGTCGCCCTGACGAGCGCGAGCAAGGCGTGGAACCTGGCCGGGACGAAGTGTGCGCTGATGGTCGGGGCGTCCGAGCGGGCGCGCGGCTGGTTCGACGGGCTGCCCGTCGAGGTCGTCGAGCGCACCGGGATCCTCGGGTACACCGCGAGCGTCGCCGCCTTCCGTGACGGGGAGCCGTGGCTCGCGTCGCTGCTCGCCGAGCTGGCCGGCAACCGCCGTGTGCTCGCCGAGGAGCTCGGCTCGGCCCTGCCCGGTGCTGGGTACCGGCAGCCGCAGGCGTCCTACCTGGCCTGGCTCGACCTGCGGGCCCTGCCGTGGGGCGACGACCCCGCCCTGCAGCTGGTCGACCGGGCGAAGGTCGCGCTGACGAACGGTCGCGACTTCGGGCAGCCGGGCATCGGCCACGCCCGGCTCAACTTCGGCTGCTCCGAGGAGACCCTGCGCGAGGGGCTGGCGCGCCTGGCGTCCGCCTGCTGATCCCGCTCGGCAGGCGTCACTCGAAGCGTTGCCACTCCGGCTTGTTGGCGTACGTGTACCGGTAGTAGTCCGCCAGACGGAGCCCGGCTGCGGCCTCCTCGTCCACCACGACGGTCGCGTGCTCGTGCAGCTGCAACGCCGACCCGGGCACGAACGACGACAGCGGCCCCTCGACCGCGGCGGCCACGGCGTCGGCCTTCGCCGAGCCCTGCGCGACGAGCACGAGCTCACGCGCCTCGAGGATCGTGCCGAGCCCCTGCGTCATGCAGTGCGTCGGCACCTGATCGAGCGAGTCGAAGAAGCGGGCGTTGGCCTCACGCGTGGACGGTGCGAGGGTCTTGATGCGGGTGCGGGACGCGAACGACGACGTCGGCTCGTTGAACCCGATGTGCCCGTTCGCCCCGATCCCGAGGATCTGCACGTCGACCCCGCCGGCGGCCCGGATCGCAGCGTCGTACTCCTTCGCCGCGAACGCCAGGTCCGTCGCGCGGCCGTCCGGCACCCGCACCCGCGAGGGGTCGAACCCGAGCGGCTCCACGACGTCGCGCTGGATCACCGACGCGTACGACTCCGGGTGCTCGAGCGGGATCCCGACGTACTCGTCGAGGGCGAACCCGCGGGCCGCGGCGAAGGACACCTCGCCCGCCTCGACCCGACGACGCAGGTCGGCGTAGATGCCCTGCGGGCTCGACCCGGTGGCGAGACCCACGACGGCGGACGGCTTCTCGGCCACGACCGAGGCGATCTTGGCGGCAGCGACACGACCGACCTCGGCCGGCGTCGACAGGATGATGATCTCCACGCCCTCACCCTACTGGTCATGACCAGTCGCCGACAGGGGTGCTCGGTAGCGTGGGGGCATGCCCACCCCTGACTTCGTCCTGTCCCTGCGCGAGAAGGTCGGCAACGACCCGCTCTGGATGACGGGCATCACCGCCGTCGTCACACGCGGCGAGGGCCCCGACCGCGAACTGCTCGTCGTCCGTCGTACGGACAACGGCGCGCTGACGCCGGTGACGGGGATCGTCGACCCGGGTGAGGAACCCGCGGTCGCCGCCGAGCGCGAGGTCCTCGAGGAGGCCGACGTCGTCGCGGTCGCCGAGCGCCTGACCTGGGTGCACGTCCTGCCCGAGATGACCTACCCGAACGGCGACCGGGCGCAGTACCTCGACCTGGTCTTCGCGTGCCGGTACGTGTCCGGCACGCCCGCCCCCGCGGACGGCGAGAACACCGAGGCGTTCTGGGCGCGGCTCGACGCACTGCCGGAGATGTCCGCGGACATGTTGGAGCGGGTCCGGGCGGGCCTGTCCGACGAGCCGGCCGCGCGCTTCGAGCGCTGACCCGCCGCCGACCAGGGCGCGTTTGCCTAGCGACCGCGACCCTGATGCCGGGACCCGTGCCGGTCCCGTGACACGCCGCGAGGCCGCAGCCGGACGAGCCCGCATCCGACGAGCACCGACACGATCCCGATGCTGATCCGGATCGCGACGACGAGCCACGGCACGTCCGTGGCCGTCTGTGCCGCTGTCAGGATCACGACCGCCGCGGACCCGACCAGGACGAGGGTGACGACACGAGCTCGACGAGGGCTCACACGCACCCCGTACGCGCAGCGTGGTTGTTCGAGAAGTAGACCTTCAGCTGCTTGTTGTTCTTGCACGTCCCCTTGATCGTCGCGAGGTAGGCGGCGCCGACTGCGATGATCGCCTGCACGGCGAGGCAAGCGAGCTGGCCGACTGCGGAGATCGCGCAGATCGCGGCACCGAGCACGAAGCCAGCTCCGTTGTACAGCAGGTTCTGGTCGTACTGGTTGAACGTCACGTAGTGCCCTCCAGCGTCGTAGCCTCCGCCCAGGCGAGCATCGCCCTTCGACCGCAGGACGTCGAGTTCGAGTCCGTCGCCGAGCGTGATGACCGTGTGGTGCCCGTCCGGGTCGTCCCGTTCGGACTCGACGAGGTCTGCAGCCCGCAGCTGTCGCAGCACCGAGTCGAAGTCCGTCGTCTGCAACAGCTGCTTCGCCTCACGCACGGGGTTCGGCTCCGCGTGCGCCTGTGCAACAGGCACCACCGCCCCTGCGACCACGACGACGCTCGCGATCAACAGCCCGATCTTGCAACCCATCAGTACTTCCTCGGTTCAGTGAGGAGAGACTCCCGCACTGATGTTCCACATCCATGACCAGGAGATGTCCGGGGAGTCAATCACAGTCGCGAGGACTCGCGGGCCGGGAGGCGCGGGGGGGGGCCCCCCCCCCCCCCCCCCCCCCCCCGCCCGGTCGCGACTACGGCGTCGACGCGCCGTTCGCGATGTTCGCGGTGACCGCGTCGATGTACGCGGCGCGCTCCGCACGCGTCTGGGGGCGACCCGGCACACCGGGCCGTTCCTCCCACGGGC
>NZ_JAMAYF010000167.1:0-428 GCF_023712445.1 Curtobacterium sp. P97
TCCCTGATTGGCCCGGAAGAATAGGCGGCGAAATATTACGTTGAGCAGACAGACTTTCGCTTTATAAATTTGTGCGGTTTTTACGGAAAATAGCAACAATAGCATTGTGCGCTAAGCCTAAAGACAAATGCGCAAAACTTTAATCGTTTTTAGTTATTTATTATCAAAGCTGGTGATAAAAAAATAAAAAAAACGGCCCCGCAGGGCCGTTTAATTATGCACGGAAATTAACCGTTAATAAGCGCGTGCATTTCCTGTACGGAAATGACTTTTTCCGTTGGGTCCGCATTCAGCGACATCGCAGTAGCGAAACCGCCGTTCAGCGTGGTGTCGTAGTGCACCTTATACTGCAGCGCGCTGCGGCGAATCACGCGCGAATCCTCAATCGCCTGACGACCGGCAGTGGTGTTGACGATATAGGTATATTC
>NZ_JAMAYF010000168.1:0-428 GCF_023712445.1 Curtobacterium sp. P97
GCCTGGTCGGTCAGGTGCGCGCAGAGCACGACCCGGTTGCGCAGGGTGCGGCCGCGCAGCTCGAGGGGCGCCAGCAACCGCACGCCGCGCACTGTGCCACGGCCGAGATCACAGTCCCGCGCCGATCGGTTCAGGCAAGGCTGCCCTTACCCTTCGGCGGTGATCCGCGCGCTGCTCGTCGTCCTGGCCCTGCTGCTGGCCGGGTGCTCGTCCGGCCCCGCACCCGCGACCTCGACCGCCGCGTCCGCCGCCGCCCCGGAGTCCGGGGTCGCCCCGCAGTCGCTGCCCGCCGGCTACGGCTCGACCGCCCCCGACGGCGTGTTCCCGCGCGACGTCGTGCACTTCGGCGGGACGACGACCATCCCCGCGCAGCCGCAGCGCGTGGTCGTGATCAGCACCGGCCAGCTCGACGGGGTGCTGTCCCTGGG
>NZ_JAMAYF010000169.1:0-428 GCF_023712445.1 Curtobacterium sp. P97
GTGGTGACCACGACCAGGCCCCGCCGGTCGGTCAGCTGGGCGGCGAGGTACCAGCACGTGGTGGAGGAGTCCAGCGCGATGACGTCGCCGTCGCGCACCAGCGGCGCCACGGCTTCGGCGATGGCCTCCTTGGCCGCCTGCCGGTGGCGCAGACGGGTCTCGAAGGCGCCCTCGTCGGCCGTCCGGGTGGGCACGGCGCCGCCCCGCACCCGTCGCAGGGCCGACCGCTGCTCGAGGGCCTCGAGGTCCTTGCGGATGGTCACCGTCGACACCCCGAGCTGGGTGGCCAGCTCGGTCACGTGGACGTGGACGCGCCCGGTGCTGCCCAGCTCGCTGAGGATCGCCTCCGAGCGGGCGAACTCGTCCAGTGCGACCACCGCGCGCCGTCCCCTCTCGTCCTGCTGACCGTGAGCTGGGTCTCTGTGACC
>NZ_JAMAYF010000170.1:0-428 GCF_023712445.1 Curtobacterium sp. P97
CGAGATGTGGGACCCGCAGGTGCCGGCGCTGGCCGAGCGCTACCGGGTGGTCCGCTACGACACCCGCGGCCACGGCCGCTCGCCGGGCGCGCGCGGCTACAGCCCGAGCGCGGCCGCGTCGGTGCGCGACCTGCAGACCTTCGTCGAGCATATCCGCGACACGCACGGCATCGCGATCGAGGAGATGGCCGTGGTCGGCCAGAGCGTCGGCGCGGTGCTCGCGGCGACCTGGGCGCACGACTACGCGCCGCCGATCCGCGCGCTGGTCGTCGCGTCGCCGGCGTTCCACATCAAGCTCTACGTGCCGTTCGCGCGGCCCGGGCTGCGACTGATGCACAAGCTGCGCGGGCTGTTCTACGTGAACAGCTACGTGAAACCGAAATTCCTTACGCACGATCCCGAGCGAATCGCGAGCTACGCGTCCGATC
>NZ_JAMAYF010000171.1:0-428 GCF_023712445.1 Curtobacterium sp. P97
GCCATTGCGACAGGTACAGCACGACGCCGGGGAAGAAGCCGGCCTCGGCCGCGCCGAGCAGGAAGCGCAGCGTGTAGAACGACGTGTCGTTCCACACGAACGCCATCGCGGCCGCGACGATGCCCCACGTCGCCATGATCCGTGCCAGCCAGACGCGCGCGCCGTAGCGCTGCATCAGCAGGTTCGACGGCACTTCGAACAGCGCATAGCCGACGAAGAACAGCCCGGCGCCGAGCCGGTACGCGGCCGCGCCGATGCCGATCGACGCTTCGAGATGGCGATCGACGAAGCCGACGTTCACGCGGTCGATGTAGTAGTTCGCGATGAACATGATCAGCACGAGCGGCAGCACGTGCCACTTCACTTTCGAGACGGCCGACGCGAGCGGGTCGCGGCCGGGCAGGGCGGACGAGGGCGGGTTCAAGGGT
>NZ_JAMAYF010000172.1:0-427 GCF_023712445.1 Curtobacterium sp. P97
GGGTGAGTCCTACCTGGTGATCGACAAGATCATCGAGGTGGCGAAGCAGTCCGGCGCCGACGCCGTGCACCCCGGCTACGGCTTCCTCTCCGAGAACGCCGACTTCGCCCAGGCCGTCATCGACGCCGGGCTCACCTGGATCGGGCCCTCCCCCGCCGCGATCATCGCGCTGGGCGACAAGGTGCAGGCCCGGCACATCGCGACCAAGGTCGGTGCGCCTCTCGTGCCTGGGACCACCGACCCGGTGAACGGGGGCGACGAGGTCGTCGCGTTCGCCGAGGAGCACGGCCTCCCGGTGGCCATCAAGGCCGCCTTCGGCGGTGGCGGTCGGGGTCTCAAGGTCGCCCGCACGATGGAGGAGATCCCCGAGCTGTTCGACTCCGCGGTGCGCGAGGCCGTGTCGGCCTTCGGTCGCGGCGAGTGCTTC
>NZ_JAMAYF010000173.1:0-427 GCF_023712445.1 Curtobacterium sp. P97
GGAGGACCAGGTCAATCCCAAGCGCTGCGGGCACCTGGACGGCAAGGCCGTCGTCGACCAGGACACCGCGGTCCAGCGGATCCAGGCCGCGGCCAAGGCCCGCCGCGATCCGGACTTCGTGCTCATGGCGCGCACCGACATCCGTGCGGTGGACTCGCTGGAGGCCACGATCGAGCGCGCCCAGGCGCTGGTCGAGGCCGGCGCGGACGCGATCTTCCCGGAGGCCATGAAGGACCTCTCCGAGTTCGAGGCCGTCGCCTCGGCACTCGACGTGCCGGTGCTGGCGAACATGACGGAGTTCGGCAAGTCCGAGCTGTTCACGGTCCAGCAACTGCAGGACGCCGGGGTCTCCATGGTCATCTATCCCGTGTCCGCACAGCGCGCAGCCATGGGTGCGGTCGAGCGCCTGCTCGACACCATCCGGCAG
>NZ_JAMAYF010000174.1:0-427 GCF_023712445.1 Curtobacterium sp. P97
GGCCGAGGGTCACGCGGACGGCGTCGGCCAGCTTGTCGACGCCGCGCTCGAGGGAACGCCGGGCGTCCTCGTCGAAGTGGATGATCTTGGGCATGGAGACCTCTTCGATCCGGGGGTTCTGGGGGTGGGACGCAGAACGCCCCGGGGACCCGGCAACGGGGTCGCCCGGGGCGGTCAGGTGGAGCGGGGTGAGCTCAGCTCACTTCACGACCACGGCGAGCAGGTCGCGGGCCGAGAGCACGAGGTAGTCCTCGCCGGCGTAGCGCACCTCGGTGCCGCCGTACTTCGAGTAGACGACGACGTCGCCCACGTTGACGTCCAGGGGGACGCGGTTGCCGTTGTCGTCGATGCGGCCGGGGCCGACGGCGATGACGGTGCCCTCCTGGGGCTTCTCCTTGGCCGTGTCCGGGATGACCAGACCGGAGGC
>NZ_JAMAYF010000175.1:0-425 GCF_023712445.1 Curtobacterium sp. P97
TGACCGGCGCAGCACCGACCCGACACCCGCGCACGAGACCCCGGGAGGGGGAGAGATGGACCTGTACCGCAACGAGTTGACCATGGCGCGGATCCGGCAGGCAGACCTGCTGGCCGACGCCGACGCCGCCGCGCGGGCCCGCCGGTTGATCACCGCGCGCCGCTGGGCACGCCGGGCCGACCGCGCCGCACGCCGGGCAGCCCGCGCGAACGCCGCCGTCCGGTGAGCCCCCCCCCCGGAGGCCCACCGGTGATCAGGTGACCTGATCACCGGTGGGTCACCTCGACCACCGTTGCCCGAGGTGGCCGGTCGGTGATCAGGTCACCTGATCGATGACCGGGGGGTCAGGCGGCGAAGCCGGGGAGCCAGCGGGCCAGCACCGACCGGAAGTCGGCCTCGGCGTCGAGCTGGCAGAGCACCCCGAT
>NZ_JAMAYF010000176.1:0-424 GCF_023712445.1 Curtobacterium sp. P97
TGTTATTTTCGATCAGGTACAGCAGCACGCCCGACAGGAAGGTAATGTCGGTACCGGAACGAATCGGCGCATAGATATCGGCCACCGACGCGGTGCGCGTAAAGCGCGGGTCGACGACGATCAGCGTGGCGTCGTTATTGTTTTTCGCCTCCATCGCCCAGCGGAAACCCACCGGATGGGCTTCGGCGGCGTTACCGCCCATCACCACCACGACGTTGGCGTTTTTGATATCCACCCAGTGGTTGGTCATCGCACCGCGACCAAATGTTGGAGCAAGACTTGCTACCGTTGGTCCGTGTCAGACGCGCGCCTGGTTGTCTACCGCCAGCATACCCAGCGATCGCACAAATTTTTGCGTTAGCATGCCGGTCTCATTGCTTGCCGCCGAGGCGCACAGCATGCCGGTGGAAAGCCAGCGGTTAAC
>NZ_JAMAYF010000017.1:0-57489 GCF_023712445.1 Curtobacterium sp. P97
CGTTGTCCTGGTCAGCCCCACCGGTCTGGTCGGTGCCGTTGTCCTGGTCAGCCCCACCGGTCTGGTCGGTGCCGTTGTCGGTGCCGTTGTCCTGGTCAGCCCCACCGGTCTGGTCGGTGCCGTTGTCCTGGTCAGCCCCACCGGTCTGGTCGGTGCCGTTGTCGGTGCCGTTGTCCTGGTCAGCCCCACCGGTCTGGTCGGTGCCGTTGTCCTGGTCAGCCCCACCGGTCTGGTCGGTGCCGTTGTCGGTGCCGTTGTCCTGGTCAGCCCCACCGGTCTGGTCGGTGCCGTTGTCCTGGTCAGCCCCACCGGTCTGGTCGGTGCCGTTGTCGGTGCCGTTGTCCTGGTCAGCCCCACCGGTCTGGTCGGTGCCGTTGTCGGTGCCACCGCCGGCATCGTCACCGGGTTGCAGCTCGGTTTTCCCAGCGGGGATGAAGCCAACCACAGGCCCGCTTGTTCCACCAGTCTCTGTGATTGCCGGGGATCGGAATAGGTTGCCTACGGGCGTGGAGGTGGGCAGAGCCTTCGCTGGCATCAGTTGCTTGCCGTCGTCACTCATCTTGAAGGAAGCCAAATACGCTACCTTGTCATCCATCCAATCCTCGCGCTGACAACTACCCTCGCCCTCAAGATGCCAGTGGTTGGGATTCCACTTACCATTGAGCTGCTGGACTCCAAGCCATGTGTACGCGCAGTAGCCCTTGCCAGTAGGGCCAATGTGACCCGTCTCGCCGGGAGCCGGCACATCCCATAGCTGTGCGTTCTTCTGAGCATCTTCCAACGTTTTGAACGAATCGGCTGTGATGTGCTCATGCGTCCCGACATGCACACTTGTACCGAGTGCATAATAAGTCGACCCAGACTTCCAGATGATCCGCCGCGACTCACTCTTTTTCACTGGCTGAGCCTTAACCGATCCAGTGCCACCAGCCAGGGCTGCCGAATCGTCCATGGCGATGACTCCAGCCGCGAGGACACCGGCTGCCGCCAGCGCCACCACGTCGCGAACACAAAACGTTCTATTGCGGATATTCATTCACTCTTCCATTTCCTTCTTGATGAGACACAGTCCGAGTGCCGAATCTCGATGACGCTGGCACAATGCACTAATACTCAACGCCTTTCCCGTGACGCTTCAGAAACACCTCCCTCACGAGGAGGGAAGCGCATCCCAAGTTATGTCGGGTCCTGTCATGGCAGCCTTCGCAGCATTCGCGCCGGCCATACCGTGCACCCCCGGCCCCGGCGGCGTCGCCGCCGAGCAGAGGTACGCGTTCGGCACACCGGTCCGGTAGGGCCTGCGCCCCGCGATCGGACGAGCGACGAGCTGCCGGAACCCGGTGGCTCCGGTGTTGATGTCGCCGCCCACGTAGTTCGCGTTGGCTGCCGCCAGACCGATGGCCCCGGTGGTGTGCGTCGAGACGATCCGCTCCCGGAAGCCGGGTGCGAACCGTTCGACCTGGCGCACGATCCGTTCCGTGGCGTCCACGGTCGTCCCGTACGGCACGTGGGCGTACGCCCACACCGGGTTGACGCCGTTCCGGGATCGTCCCGGATCGGCGACGTACTGTTGCCCGACCAGCGCGAAGGGCTGGCGGGCCGACGCGCCGGAGGCGATCCGCGCCTCCGCGGCCGAGACCTCTGCGGCACTGCCGCCGACGTGCACGACCCCCGCGTCGCGGACACCCTCCGCTGTCCAGGGGATGTCCCCCTCGACCGCGAAGTCGACCTTGAACGCCGCCGGCCCGTGCACGTAGGCGCCGTACGCTCGACGGAAGCGCCGCGGCATAGTGTCGCCGAGGATCGCGGCGGCCGCCGCGGGCGTCGTGTCGAGCAGGACCACGTCGGCATCGCCGAGCTCGGTGATCGTCCGAACCTCGCGCCGCGTCTCGACGGTGCCGCCCAGGTCGACCAGGTGCCGGACGAGAGCATCCGCGAGCACCTGCGCGCCCCCCTCGACGACCGGCCACCCGACGGCGTGCGCCGCGGCGGTCAGCATCACGCCGACCGCGGCCGAGAACGGCCTGTCGAGCGCTCCGAACGCGTGCGCGGCGACGCCGGTGAAGAGCGCCCGCGCCTGCTCGGTGCGGAAGGTGCCGGCGACACGTGCTGCTGACTGTGCGGCCACCGACCCGAAGCGGGCCATGAGCAGCGGGTGCCTGGGCAGGTGGACCATCGGCTGCATCGCGTCGTCGAGCAGCTCGGGGAACGACTCCGAGAACCGCTCGAACAGCGCGCGCCAGGTACCGCCGTCCGCGCCGAGACCACGGGCGGTCGTACCGAGGTCGCGGTGGAGCAGACCGGCGGTGCCGTCGTCGAGCGGATGGGCGAGGGCGATCGGGGCGTGTCGGAAGCGGACGCCGAGGGCCTCGAGGTCGAGGCTCCGGAAGAACGGCGAGGCGACGGCCATCGGCAGGAACGCGGCACCGAGGTCGTGGATTAGCCCCGGTTCGGTCAGCTCCGCGGCCCCGAGGCCACCACCGATGTGCGCGGTGGCCTCGAGCACGGTCACGTCGAAACCGTTCCGAGCGAGCTCGATCGCACCGGCGAGACCGTTCGGACCGCTGCCGACGACGTACGCCTTCACCGACTCCCCACGAGGTCGGCGTCCTGGGACACCTCGGCCTCGTCGTCAACGCGCACGGGTGACCCGGGTGTCGGGGCAGCGCCGGCAGAACGTCGTCCGGACACCGGCTTGGCGGGACTCCGGGCTGGTTCGCCAGCGCCGAGGGCGCGCCAACGGTCGCGGATCGCACGGCCCATCGCCCGCCAGGTGCGATCACGGACGAGCACGGCGTCGACGGCGATCATCGCGAGCGAGAAGAACGGCAGACCCATCAGGATGCCGATGCCCAGGTGGAACGTCATCACGCCCATGAGCGCGAGGATTCGGGTGGTGCGCGTTGCCAGCATCGGCAGGAACATCATCTGGATGACGATCGTGCCCCAGGAGATCGCGACCACCGCCGGCCCCCACCAGGTGATGGCGTCGGCGAGTTCCGGCCAGACCGAGAAGCGATCGACGTGCAGCGGGTTGTACACCGCGTAGCCGTGGGACCAGGTGTCACCCTGCGCCTTGTACAGCGCACCGGACATGTAGATGAACGCGACGTGGAGCACCAGCACGACGACGGCGAGGTTGTTGAACATCGTGTCGTACGGGTGCAGCCGCGAGCGCCAGCGGGACCATCGTCGGACCGCCGTGCGATTCTTCGCGCGACGCCGGGCATCGAGCGAGAGCCTGGCCGCCGGGTCGGCGAACAGCATGTAGATGAGGACCATCCGCACGAGGTTGTCGCTCTGATCGCTGAGCAGGTCGTTCATCTCGATCCACGAGACGTACCCGAGCAGGAAGAGTGGCATCACGATGCGGGTGTGCCAGCCGAGCATGAGGGCGATCGACACGAGCAGGAGCCCCGCCATCGCCAGGCTGAGGAGCAAGTCCTGCTCGCCGATGTCGTGGAAGAAGCGCGTCAGCCACAGGGTGGCGAAGTCACTGCCTGGCCAGAGGTGTTCGCCGGTCCAAGCAGATCCAGCACCGTAGGCGTAGTACCGGGTCGACCAGTTGGTCAGGACCATGCCCGCGCCGAGGACACCCAGCAGGAAGCGGGTCACCGCGAGGCCGTACAGGGCCTTCTTTCGGCCGGTCAGCCACTGCTCGCTGAACGTCGCGGCGCGGAGGACGATGCCCAGGACCAGGTCGAGGAACTCGGCGGACAGGCTGCGGAGGACACCCCCAGCACGTCGGGTGGACTGGATGATCGTGGTCACCATCAGCGCTGCTCCTTGGTGGGGACGGGCTCGGCCGGGGTCGCGGCCGGAGCGGGTTCCGGGGTGGTTGCGTCAGCCGGCGCGGCCGGCTCTGCCGGGCCCGTCGTCCGCGGTGCGGTCGGCGCCGGAGACTTCCGGTTGACCGGGGCGTCGTCCTCGTCGTGGAGCTGGTCCTCGACGAGCGGGCGGAACACCTTCGTGAAGGCTTCCTGCGACTGGCCGGCGATCACGAAGGGCGCACGCCAGCCGGTCGGCGCCTGCTGCTTCGGCGGCTCCTGGGCCGCCGGGTCCTGCCGCTCGGCGAACGGGATCGCGTTCTGCCGGTAGACCTGGAACTGCACGCGGACCACGTCGTCGCCCCACACGGCTCGCGCGGCCTGCGTGGCGTAGGCGAGGGTGAAGGCATGCTTCGAGATGAAGCGGCCGGCTGCCTTCTTGGCGTCCTCGTCGTCACCGACTGCCCCGCGGAGCGCCTTCTCGAAGCGGCCCTTCGGCACGTCCCCCTTCCAGTAGCCCCACGAGACGATCTCCTGCTCACGCTTGGTCAGGTCGTCCCACGCGGTCTTGTAGTCGGAGGCCTGCTCTGATGCGAGCGATGCCGCTCGCGGCTGGAGGAGCTTGTGGTACTGCATCCGGTACTCAGCATCGGTCGCGTCGATCCACTGCGTGACGTGCTCGCCAGAGCCGTCCTTCACGAGCGCGCGGACCTTGAGGTGGTAGTTGCCGTTGATCGGATTCGGCGCGAAGACGGACCAGCTCTGGCCGAACCACGGGATCTGCCATGAGTACAGGAGGTTGCCGGGGACGAGCTCGCGGAGGGCGGAGGCCGGGGCGATCCAGAGGAACTGCGCGAACACGTGGAACGCGGTGACGAGAGTGACGAGGACGAGCACGACGCGTATCACGGGGCGTCGTTTCGCAAGGGGTGTCGTTGCTGCGGACATACTGCTCTCTGTGTCGGGTTGTGGACAAGATGTGAAATACACAATACGTCACAGCCCGACGATGGCGCAATACGATATTTCGCGCAGACGACGAACGCCCCGCCGGTCGGTGACCGGCGGGGCGTTCTGTAGGCGGGTTCGGGTGGGTCGCCGGCTCAGTCCGCGTGCGCTGCGACCACGTCGAGGACCGCGCGCCCGTACCGCTCGAGCTTCGCGCCGCCGATGCCGGAGATCTCGCTGAGAGCATCCTCGTCCGCCGGCTTCACCGCAGCGATCCCCCGCAGCGTCGCGTCGTTGAACACCACGTAGGCGGGGACCCCCTGCTCACGGGCCTGCGCCGCACGCCAGGCACGCAGCGCCTCGAACAGGCCTAGGGCCTCCTGCGGCACGTCGGTGACCGCCTGACGTCGCACCCGTTGACTCCGCGGAGCCTTCACCGGGTCGCGACGCATCAGCACGCGCGTGCGACCGCTCAGGACCTCGGCGCTCGTCGGGCTGAGGACGATCGTGCCGAAGCCGTCGCCCGACACCGCCGCGTAGCCCTGCGCCAGGAGCTGCCGGGCGACCGCACGCCACTCCCCCTCGCCCAGGTCGTTGCCGATGCCGAACGTGGCGAGGGAGTCGTGCCGCAGCTCCTGCACGCGGGGCGACTGCTTGCCGACCAGGATGTCCACGAGGTGCGCGACGCCGTACCGCTGGCCGCGCTCACGCTCCAGCCGGACCACGGTCGACAGGAACTTCTGCGCGGGCACGGTGCCGTCCCACGGCTCGGGCGGCGCGATGCAGGTGTCGCAGTTCCCGCAGGCCGTGGACTCCTGCCCGAAGTACGCGAGCAACCGGACCCGGCGGCACTCGATCGTCTCGCACAGCGCGAGCATGGCGTCGAGGTGGGCGCTGAGCTGCCGCCGGTGCGCCGCGTCGCCCTCGGACTGGTCGATCATCCGGCGCTGCTGCACGACGTCGTTCAACCCGTAGGCCAGCCACGCCGTCGAGGGCAGCCCGTCACGACCCGCACGTCCGGTCTCCTGGTAGTACCCCTCGACCGACTTCGGCAGGTCGAGGTGCGCCACGAACCGCACGTCGGGCTTGTCGATGCCCATGCCGAAGGCGATCGTCGCGACCATGACGATGCCGTCCTCGCGCAGGAACGTCGACTGGTTGCGCTCACGGACCTTCGCGTCGAGGCCGGCGTGGTACGGCAGCGCCGGGATCCCCTGGTCGGCGAGGGCGGCCGCGGTGCGTTCGACCGAGTTGCGGGACAGGCAGTAGACGATCCCGGCGTCGCCGCTGTGCTCGGTGCGGATGAACGTCAGCAGCTGCTGCAGCGCGCCGGTCTTCGGCTCGATGCGGTACTGGATGTTCGGCCGGTCGAAGTCGGCCACGAAGTGCGCGGCGTCGTCGAGCCCGAGTCGGCCGGAGATCTCGCGGTGGGTCTGCGGTGTCGCGGTCGCGGTGAGGGCGACGCGCGGCACCGTCGGCCAGCGCTCGTGCAGCACGCTCAGCTCGAGGTAGTCGGGGCGGAAGTCGTGGCCCCACTGGGCCACACAGTGTGCCTCGTCGATGGCGAACAGGGCGATGCGTGCGCGGTCGAGCAGGGATCGGGTCGACTCGAGTCGCAGGCGCTCGGGCGCGAGGTAGAGCATGTCGACCTCGCCGGAGACGACCGCCCGTTCGACCCGGGCGCGCTCGTCGGGGCCCTGGGTGGAGTTGAGGAACGCGGCGCGGACACCGTTGGCGGCGAGGGCGTCGACCTGGTCCTGCATGAGGGCGATGAGCGGCGAGACGACCACGCCGACGCCGTCACGGACGAGCGCGGGCACCTGGTAGCAGAGCGACTTGCCGCCACCGGTCGGCATGAGCACGAGCGCGTCGCCGCCGGAGACGACCTGGTCGATGATCGCGGCCTGCTCGCCGCGGAAGGCGTCGTACCCCCACACGCGGTGCAGGACGTCGAGCGCGGCAGCCCGCGACGGCGAGGTCGTGGTCGTCGTGCTCATGCACCCAGCCTACGAGCGCGGGGCGACACCCACCGTCTCGTCCACAGGCACCGCGTCGTCCGGGCCGGCCGCCGACGTGTCCCGGTCCGTCTCGGGACCGCGGGCCGGTGCGGCTGCCCAGCCCGTGCCTCCCGGCAGGGTCCACTGCCGACCGCCCGCCCAGACCGGAGCCGGACCGCGGAAGCGGGGCGCCTCGTGTCCCGGGAAGCGACGGTCGAGCCCCCGCCACCACGCGAGGAGCTCGATCATGCCCCAGAAGGCGAGCGAGGTCGCGAGCGTGACCAGGAAGCCACCCGCGGTGCCGTCCGAGGCGTCGAGGTCGACCTTCGACCAGCCGGGGGCCTGCAGCACGAAGATCATGATGTTGTTGAAGGCGTGCTGCAGGACGGTGGCCTCCATGCCGCCGGTCCGCAGCACGATGATCGCTGCGATCAGCCCGAACGAGCCGACGTCGAGGATGCCCCACACGTTGTAGCCGTTCGGGATGTGCCCCGCGGCGAACACGACCGTCGACACCGCGACGGCGACGACGACGCCGACGATCCGGACCGGGATCCACGATGCGATGGTCTGGATCAGGAAGCCGCGGAAGACGTACTCCTCCGCTGCACCCTGGAAGGGGACGAGCACCAGGACCATCACGATCGTGAAGGTCAGGGTGGCGGGCGAGACCGTCGACTGCCCGATGGCGTCGTGGTTCCAGCCGAAGCCGCCGTCGAACGAGAACATCCCCCACGTCTGCAGCAGGAACATCGGGATCGCGATGACGAGCGTGGGGAGCAGGCACCACAGCGTCCACCGCCAGCGCACCCGGAAGCGCGTCGACGACAGGATGCCCGCCGGGCCGATCCGGGCGATCTTCACCGCGAGCAGGATGCCGGGCAGCAGCACCACGAGCGACAGCAGGGTCAGCGACAGGATGAGCGGGTCCGTGGGGTCGAGGGCGCCGCTCGTCAGGTCGTCCTGGAACCCGATCAGCCCCTCGGCGCCCTGCGTCGCACCGATCGGCACGAAGTACGCCACCGCGAGGACGATCTGCGTCACGACGTAGTACCCGACGAGGAACGCGAGCGCGACCAGCGGACGCCACCAGCGCCAACGGGCATCGACACGGGGCAGGCGGTGGTAGGGAACGCTCACCCGCGCAGGCTACCGGCACGGGCAGGATGGGAGCCGTGCTCTCCGTCCTGCTCGGCCTGACCGGTGCGGTCGTCTACGGGGCGGCCGATTTCCTCGGCGGCCTCGCCGCACGCCGGGTCCGGGCCGTGGTCGTCGCGGCCGCCGCTGCGGCGGTCGGGCTGGTCCCGCTCGGTGCCGGGGTGCCGCTCGTGGGCGCGACGTTCTCGACCGGCGCGGTGGTCGCGGGGACGGCCGCGGGTGTCTCCGGGTCCGTGGCGGTGCTGCTGCTGTACCGGGCGCTGGCCGTCGGCCCGATGAGCGTGCTGTCGCCGCTGACGGCGGTGTTCGCCGCGCTCACCCCGGTCGTCGTCGCGCTGCTGGGCGGGACGGTGCTGTCGTTCGCGGCGTCGGTCGCGCTCGTGGTCGCGGTGCTCGCGGTCGTGCTGGTCGCGGCGGTGCGGGACTCCTCGGGCGCGCGGGTGACCGCGGTCGGGGTCGCGACGGCTGCGGTGGCAGGGTGCGGGTTCGGCGGGATCGTGCTCGCGTACGACGCGGCACCCGGGGACGCCGGGGTCGCGACGCTCCTGGTCGGGCGGGTGGTGCAGACGGTGCTGCTCGGCGCCGTGGCGGTCGCGGTGGCGGCGCGGTCGGGGCCGGTGCGGCCGGCACGGTCCGGTCGACCGGGAGGCACGGATCGCGTCGGTCCGCCGGCACCGGCCGCGCGGTCTGGCGCGGCTGACGCGAGGGCGGTGCGTCGACCGGGCCGGTCGCGCCGACCCGGCTCGTCGGGTCCGTCGCGGTGGCGGGGTCCGTTCCGCTGGCCGCGCTGGTCACGGCCGACGGTGGTCGCCGTGGTGGCGTGCGGGGTGCTCGACGCCCTCGCGAACACCTGCATCCAGGCGGCGCTGCACGTCGGCTCGGGCGACACCACGCTCCCGGTGGTGAGCGTCCTCAACGCGCTGTACCCGATCGGCACGGTGGTGCTCGCCGGCGTCGTGCTGTGCGAACGGCTGACCGCGGTGCAGTGGACGGGGATCGTGCTCGCGTTCGCGGCCGCGGTCGGACTGGCGCTGGCCTAGCGGGCGTCCGGCGCCCTTGGTCCGGGGCTGGCGTCCGTGGTCCGGCGCCCGGCGTCGGGATCAGTCGTCGGCGATGAGGCGCTTGCCGAGCGAGACCGCGCGGTCCGGGGCGTACCCGAGCGAGGCGTAGAACCCGAGGACCTGCTCGTTCCCCTCGCGCACCTGCACGTTGACCTTCGGGCACCCGCGCTCGGTGAGCAGCCGTTCGAACTCGGCCATGAAGGCGCGACCGAGCCCGGAGCCCTGCAGGTCGGGACGGACGGCCAGGTAGTTCACCCAGCCGCGGTGCCCGTCGTACCCAGCCATGCCGACGCCGACGACCGTGCGCTCGTCGTCGTGCTCGGGCTGCTCGGGTTGGTCGGGCTGCTCGGCGACCAGGAAGAGCTCGGGCTGCTCGGCGACCTTCCGCGCGATGTCACGACGCGGGTCGTTCCATGGACGCAGCAACCCACAGGCTTCCCACAGGGCGACGACCGCCTCGGTGTCGTCGGGGCGGAACGGTCGGAACACCGGGGTCATCCGTCCACGCTAGCGGGACCCGTGGGCATCCACAGGTACGAGGACTCGTCACCTGTTCGTCGGCGTGGTCTGATAGACCTGTCCGACCACCCCATCCGGATCAGGAGCACCGTGACCGCACACGACACCGCCCCGACGCGCCGCTCGGCGCGCGAGGACGAGGCCACGCGGCCGCCACGACGCCCTCGGCGCCGTCAGACCGTCGGCGGGGCGCTCGTCTCGCTGCTGGCCGAGCTCCTGATCATCGCCGGTGCCGGCACGGGCCTCTACGTGGTGTGGACCGCGTGGTGGACGGACGTCGTCGCCGTGAACGAGCAGACGAAGCTCGTCGACGACCTCGGGCAGCGCGCGGCGCCGAAGGTCGAGGGCTCGGAGCACCGGGGCGAGGCGCCCGTGCTCGCTGAACCCCCGGAGGTCACGAGCGTGTTCGGCACGATGCAGATCCCCCGCTTCGGCGCCGACTACCTCCGTCCGATCGGTGAGGGCACCGACCGCGAGCGCGTGCTCAACACGATCGGGCTCGGGCACTACCAGGACACCGCGATGCCGGGCGCCGAGGGCAACTTCGCCGTCGCCGGGCACCGCGTGACGTACGGCAAGCCGCTCAACCAGATCGCGGAGCTCAAGACCGACGACGCGATCGTCGTCCGGGTGACCGACGAGGAGAAGGACTTCGACGTCTGGTACGTCTACAAGGTCACCGACTCGCAGATCGTCACGCCGGACAAGATCGAGACGATCGCGCCGGTGCCGAACCAGCCGGGTGTCACGCCCTCGGCCGAGGACCGCTGGCTCACCCTGACCGCGTGCCACCCCATGTGGTCCGCCAAGGAGCGCTACGTGACCCACGCCAAGCTCGACTACTGGATGCCCGTCTCGGAGGGCACCCCCAAGGAACTCTCGGAGACGCCGAAGTGATCTTCCCGTTCGTCTGGCGGATCCTGCCCGGCCCTGCTGCCCTGAAGGTCCTCGAGCTGCTCGTGCTGCTCGCGGTGATCGTGTACGCGCTGTTCACGTGGGTCTTCCCGTGGATCGCCGCCGACATCCTGCCGCCGCCCGACGGCACGGTGGACGCGCCGCCGTCGCCCTGACCACAGCCGTCCGTCGACCGCCCGCGAGGTCCGCAGCGGCGGTCTGCGGTCCGACGTCTGCTGCCCGCTGCCCGCCGCCCGCTGCCCGCGCGGACCGTCAGACCGTGGTCGTGACCCGCGAGCCGCCCTCGGCGGTGCGCCGTACGGCGATGCGCTCGGGGATGCGCTGCTTGAGCTCCTCGACGTGGCTCACGATGCCGACCTGCCGTCCGCCGGCGGTCAGGCGTGCGAGTTGCCCGATGACGTCGTCCAGCGTCTCCGGGTCCAGCGTGCCGAACCCCTCGTCGACGAACAGGGTGCCGAGCGAGACCCCGCCGGCCTCGGCCTGCACGACGTCGGCGAGCCCGAGTGCCAGGCAGAGCGACACCGTGAAGGTCTCGCCGCCGGACAGGCTCCCCGGAGCGCGCCGGGTGTCGGTGGTGTGGTCGTGGACGGCCAGCGCGAGGCCGGTCCGGCGGGCTCGTGACCCGGCCTCGCGCTCGTCGGACGTCTCGAGGGTGAACCGCCCTCCGAGCATGCCCCGCAGCCGGTCGTTGGCCGCGGCGACGACGTCCTCGAAGCGCCGCATGAGCACGTAGGTGCCGAGGGTGATCCCGCTCGGGTTCACCGCGGTGACACCGTTCGCGACGTCGGCCAGGCGGACCACGGCGCGGCTGCGCGCCGACGTGTCGTCGCGAGCACGGACGGCCCGGACCACCTCGGCGGCACAGCGGGCTGCGGCCTCCGACCGGTCGGACGCGGACACCGCCGCGCGGGTGGCCTCGTCCGCACGCTCGGCAGCGGCGACGGTCGCGGTGCGGGTGGCGTCCAGGTCGAGCGCGACGGTAGAGCCGGCGGCGGCGGAGCCCTCGTCGGTGGCGGCCGCCACCACCGCCGGTTCGACGAGCCCGGCGTCGACGACGGCACGCTCCCGCTCGGCGGCGACGACCTCGGCCTGCAGCGCGGCCGACGCATCCGGCTGGAGCAGTGCTGCCCGGGCCGCGTCGAGCGTGTCGAAGCCCTGCTCGGTCAGCGCCAGGTCGACCTCGGCGGACCGCTCGCGCACGGCCTGTGCCGCCGTCGTCGCCTGCGACTCGGCGACGGCGACCTCGTCGGCTCGTGCGACGAGGTCGTCGAGCTGCCGGACCAGCTGCGCGAGGGAGCGGTCGTCCGACGTCGCACCGATGCGGCCGGCGGTGTCGGCGGACAGGTCCCAGGAGCCTGCGGCGAGGGTCGCTGCACGCTGTCGGGCGTCCGTCACGGCAGCGGTGTCCTGATCGAGCCGCGATCCCTCTGCCCCGCTCGTCGCCACGAGGACGGCGTGGTCGGCCTGCACGGTGTTGTGCTCGCGCTCGAGTGCCCGGGTCTCGTCGTCGTACGCCGTCCGCTGCTGCTCGACCTCGGCGACGCGGACTGCCGCAGCGTGGGCTGCCCGCACGCGGGCGTCGGCGGCCGCGGCTCGGGTCGCCAGGGCGTCGGCGTCCGTCTCCCCGACGGCGGCGCGCAGTCGTTCGAGGGCGGCACGCTCGACGGCGAGCGCGGACGCCGCCTCGGCGAGGGCGCCGTCGGCGACACGTGATGCGTCGGCGGCTTCGTCGACGGCGGCTGCGTCCGGGTGGTCGTCCTGCGGCAGGGCGACGTCCGGGTGCTCGAGCGCGCCGCACACGGGACAGGGGTCGCCCGGGACGAGTGCCGCGCCGAGTTCGCCCGCCAGTCCGGCGATGCGGCGGGTACGCAGGGCCTGCTCGGTCCGCAGGAGCGCTTCGGCGCGGACGCGGCGGTCCGCCACCACCTGCTCCGCCCGGTGCACGGCGTCGGCTGCGGCGTCACGGGCGTCGAGGTCTGCGCGCAGCTGCCGGAGGCGCTCGACCTCGGCTCGGGCGGCCTCGGCGTCGCCCGCGGCGGTGGCCGCGGTCCGGGCTTCCTCGACGAGCGCGGCCCGACCGGCGGGACGCGCCTCGAGCGCACGGTCGAGCTCGGCCACCCGTCGGACGAGCAGTGCGGCCCGGTCGGCGGCGTCCGTGCGGGCCCGTCGGCGGTCGTCGAGCGTGGCCTCGACCGCGACGAGGTGCCGGACCGCCGCGACGCAGGTGGCCAGGTCGGTGCGGCGTGCGGCGGTGTCGACGTCCGACGGGACACCGAGGAGCGCACGGAGGTCGTGCGCTCGGCGACGGTGCTCGTCAGCACGGGACCGGGCGGCGTCGAGCCCCTGTGCCGACGTCGTGACCCGGACGGCCCGTTCGGCGAGCGCGAGCCGGGCGCGGGCGGCCTCGACCCGGGGTGCGGCGTCGTCGAGGGCGCGGCGACGATCGAGGAGCGCGGCACGTCGTGCCCTGGCCTGCAGTCGCGCGGCCACGTCGTGCTCGTACACCCGGGAGCGTTCCGCCGCCGCGACCGCCTCGGTGCGACCTGCCGCGGTCGCCTCGGCCACGATCCGCAGCGCGTTGAGGGTCCCCGGCACCGAGGCCTCGTCGGCGTCGACGACACCGGCGGCCTGGGCGAAACGGCTCAGCGCGTCCCGCACCCGGGCGTCGGCGGACTCCACCTCGGCCTGGACCTCGCGGCGGCGGGCGGCGAGCTCGTCCGCCGTGCGGTCGTAGACCTGGGTGCCGAAGAGCGACTGCAGGAGCTTCCGGCGGTCCTCGCCCGGTGCCCGGAGGAAGCGAGCGAACTCGCCCTGCGGGAGCACGACCGTCTGCAGGAACTGTGCACGGTCGAGTCCGACGACCCGGGCGACCTCGAGCCCGATCTCCGGGATCCGCGAGGACACCGGCTCACCGACGACGTCGCCGGGGTGTGCGAGCCGGAAGAGCTGCGCCGACGCCTGCTGTCGCACCGTCCCTGCGCCGCGCTGCTTCGGCCGGTCGTACTGCGGCGTCCGGCGGACCCGGTACACGCCGGCACCGGTCTCGAACACGAGCTCCACGAAGGGTTCCACCCCGGGGTCGGCGTGCTGGCTGTGCAGGCGGTCGTGCGTCGATCCCTCGCCCGCGAGCCCGCCGTACAGGGCGAACACCACGGCGTCGATGATGGTCGACTTGCCGGAGCCGGTCGGGCCCTCGAGCAGGAACACCCCGGAGGCGGCGAGCGCCGCGAAGTCGATCGTCACGAGTTCGGGGTAGGGCCCGATCGCCCGGAGTTCGAGTCGGTGCAGGTACATCAGCGCCCCCGGTCGTCGTGCGTCGCGAGGACCGCTGCCTCGTACGCCTCGGTCAGGACCGCGCGGTCGTCCTCGCCCGGCGTCGCGCCGGTGGCGAACGCGACGAAGTCGGCCGCGACCTCGACCGGGTCGGAGGTCGCCGTGACCGCCCGCGCCGCCTGCCGGTCGGGGCGGTCGGCGGGCTCGTGCGTGATCGCCAGCGCGTGCGGGAAGTGGTCCTTCACCCGGGCGTACAGCCGCTCGGGGTGGACGGTGTCGGTGACCGCGACGCGGACCCAGGCGTCGGCGTCCCCGCGGTGCGCGCCGGACTCGATCGCCCCCATGCTCGTCCGGACGTCGACCAGGCGCCGGGGCACGGGAGCGGGTACCAGCTCCACCGAGACCCCACCGTCGGCCGCCAGTTCGACGAGGGTGACGCTCTTGCGCTGCTGCCGTTCCCCGAACGAGAACGCGAGCGGGGACCCGGCGTACCGGATGCGGTCCCCCGCGCCCACGCGCTGCGGTCCGTGCAGGTGTCCGAGCGCGACGTAGTCGATGCCGTCGAAGACCGAGGCGGCGACCTGGTCGACCCCGCCGACCCGGATGTCCTGTTCGCTGTCGCTCGGAGCAGCCCCGCCGACGAAGGCGTGCGCGACGACGACGCTGCGGGTGCCCGGGCGCTCGGCGAGGTCTGCTCGGATCCGTGCGGTGCCTGCGCCGACGACCGCCTGGTGGGACCGGGCGAGGGGCTCGTCCGGCACGTCCGCGAGGGCGTAGCGCGTCAGGTCGGGGTGCAGGTACGGGATCCCGTACACGGCGACCGGGCCGTACTCGTCGTCGAGCAGCACCGGCGTGCCGATGCCCGTCGGCTCCGCCAGGATCCGCACGCGGTCGTGCATGACCCCCGCGCCGAAGCCGAGCCGCGCGGCGGAGTCGTGATTGCCCGGGGTCAGCACGACCGTCGCCGTCTCGGCCAGGCGTTCGAGCGTCCGCGAGAGCAGCCGGACGGCGTCGACCGGCGGGATCGCACGGTCGTAGACGTCGCCGGCGATGACGACCAGGTCGACCGCGCGGTCGCGGACGGTCTCGACGAGGAAGTCCGCGAAGGTCGACTGGTGTCCGAGCAGGTCCGCACCGAGCAGCGTGCGGCCGAGGTGCCAGTCGCCGGTGTGGAGGATCCGCATGCCGCCACGGTAGCGGCGGCCGGGGACATCACCCGCGAGCCCGTGCCGCCCTGTGGAGGACCGGCGCGTGCCGCTGCCCGTGCAGGAACGTCAGCGCACGCAGCTCGTGCCGGAGACGAGCCCGAGCCCGAGGAGCGACGTGAACTGAATGGGCACCCCTGCGCTCTGCGTCGACGTCCAGGCACCCGGCGCGGCGGCGTTGGTCTGCACCTGCACGGTGCGCCTCGTGCCCAGGGCGAGCGCACTGCTGAGCTTGACGGTCGCGCTCCGCGCCTGGCCGTCGGCTGTTGTCGCGAGCACCGCCCCGGTCTCGTCGGTCACGGTGAACGACTTCGGCGGGTCCCCGGCGTACGACCAGCCGATCACGACCGAGCCGTTGCTCGAGTCCGTACACGAGAGGGTCGTGACGACCGGTACGGTCCCGGCGGTGAGCTGGACGGCCGTGCCGGTGGTCCGACCGAACGGTGCAGCATCGGCCTGCGTCGGCACGAGCACGGCGCTCGCCCCGACCACGACGGCGACGAGCCCGAGGACCCCGGTCTGGCCCACGCGAGGGACGCGCTGCACGGCCGCGCGGCGTGCGGCGCGGCCGCGCTCGTCGCCGTGGCGCGGGACGGCACGTGGCGACCGGCGGTCCGGGACGCCGGGAGCGCCCGCAGCGGGCGGCGCTGCGGAGGCGAGCCGTGCCTCCCGGCCGTGGCCCGCGGCCCCGCCGTCACCCGCGTGCCCACCGTCGCCGCGGTGCCGCGGACCGCGTCGACGGAGCGGAGCGTCGACCGTGCAGAGCAGGAGCACCGCGACGAGCGCGAGCGCGACGGTGCCGACCTCGACCCAGCGGCCCTCGCGGACCCAGAGCACCGGGGTGGCGACGGACGGCACCCGCAGGAAGCCGACCCCGTGCACGGCGGAACGCTCGATCGGCGTCGAGTCCGCCTGCGGGTTCGCGTCGCCCTTCGTGACGACGGTGCCGTCCGGGCCGGGTTCGACGAACCGGTGCATCCGCAGGTGTCCCGGCTGGTCGGGGTCGTCCGCGAGCAGGATCTGCCCGGGCCGGATCTCCGCCGAGGCGACCGGTCTCGACACCACGACGTCGCCCGGCGCGAGGCGCGGTGCCATCGACCCGGTCATCACGGTGGTCGGGTGCCAGCCGAGGAGCGCCGGGGCGGCCGACCACAGCGCGAGCCCGAGGAGCGTCGCGACGACGGCCCGGGCCGCGGTCGCGACGACGACACGCCCCCAGTCGACGACGTCGTGGAGCACGTCGTGCGGGGTGTGACCACCGTGCACTGCGATGCTGACCATGACTGCCTTCGAGCGGGGGCGTGGTGACGGGCGGGGTGCCCTGCTAGTTGTTCTGGGCCTCCCAGGTGAGACCGATCTGGGCGTTGGTGCCCTGCGCCGCGTTCGGGGTGTTCGCGGAGACGGTGTACGTGACCCTGTAGACCCGGGTCTCGCTGGCGGCACCGGTCGTGGTCCACGCACCGAGGCCCGAGGCGAAGTTCGTCGCCTGCGTCCCGAGGTTCGGGAGCGTGTTCTCGAAGAGGGTCCCGCCGGTCGCCGCGGGGGTGAAGCCCGAGCACGACGAGAAGCCGCCGCCGGTGCCCTGCTCGATCTTGATCGTGGTGTTCTGCGCGAGCACGCTCGAGGTCGACGGCGAGGTCGCGTAGAGCTTCACGGTCGACGGCAGCGACCCGGTGGAGGTCACGGTGATGCACTTGCTGTCGGTCGAGCCGGGCTTGAGGTTCGCAGCGGTGAAGAGCGCGGTGTTCGCGTCGTCGTCCGACAGCGCGACGGTGCCGGCTGTCCAGTTGCTGGTGGGGTTCGTGGTGGTGGCCGAGAAGGCCGAGTACGAGGCGGTCGACACGACGACGCCCGAGGCGACGAGGGCGGCGGGCACGGCGATCCAGGCGGCGAGACGGGCGGCGCGAGGGGACACACGGGACATGGTTGTCCTCCGGAGGAGAGATTCTGATCGGTGGTGGCTCCGGACCCGCGGTGGTTGGTCGCGCTACGGTGCCTGTGTACTACGGCGATCAAGCTACTTGTCGAACGTGTTGATGACAAGAGAAGCAATGACCCCATTGTTGGGGGGTGTCTCAATCGTTGAGATACTTGTTGCATGGACCTCTGACCCGGGTCCGCCCGCGTCCCGTCGATCGCCGCCGCGATCACCACCCGAGAAGAGCCACCCCGTGACGGACACCTCCCCCGCCCTGCCTGCCCTGACCGTCACGACCGGCCTCCCCCCGGCCCCGGTCTCCCCCGACGTCGAGATCGACCTCGAGAGCGACCTCGCGATCGGCGACCCGGCACCGGCGCACCGTGTCGGCACGGCCGCGGACGACGCCGGGCTCGCACGGATGATCGCGGCCTTCCGGGTCCTGCAGGTCCGGCACGCTCGGGTCCTCGCGCACGAGAGCGCCGCGCAGGGCCTCGGTATCACCGACACGCGCTTCCTGGTGCACCTCGCGGCATCGGAGGGGCAGGCGACGACACCGAAGCAGGCCGGCGACGTCCTCGAGCTGAGCACCGGTGCGATGACCTCGCTGCTCGACCGGCTCGAGCGCCACGGGCACCTCGAACGGCGCCCGAACCCGGGCGACCGGCGGAGCATCCTCGTGCACCTGACGCCGTCGGGCGCAGCCGTCGCACGGGCCGTCAGCGCCGCGTACGCCTCGGCCTTCAGCGAGGCCGTCCCCGCCACCGAGCGGAACGGCGTCGCGGCTGCCCTCGAGGACATCGGCGCAGCGCTCGACCGGCGGCACCGCGCGGCCACCGCCCGCTGAGCGCGGACCGGTGCCCTGGAGCAGGGCCCGCACCCGCCGCGTAGCGTCGGCCGCATGACCCCTGCCGAACTCCTCACCGAAGCGTTCTCCCGCGTCCCCGAGACGGTCGAGCGTGCGCTCGACGGTCTGTCCGCGGACCAGCTCGCCGCTCGCCCGGCGGCCGGCGCGAACACCCTCGCGTGGCTCGCCTGGCACATCGCTCGCGGGCAGGACGCGCAGGTCGCCGACCTCGCCGGCTCCGAGCAGGTCTGGACCGCGGACGGCTGGGTCGATCGGTTCGACCTGCCGTTCCCGGCCGACGCGCTCGGGTACGGGATGTCGCGCGACGACGTCGGTCGCGTGCGCGCCTCGGCGGACCTGTTGAACGGCTACCTCCGCGCGGTCCACGAGCGGACTGTCGCGTACGTCGCGACGCTGGCGCCGGAGGACCTCGACGCCGTCGTCGACGACGCCTGGGACCCGCCGGTGACCCGCGGCGCACGGCTCGTCAGCATCCTCGACGACTGCACGCAGCACGCCGGCCAGGCCGGCTACGTGCGCGGCCTGCTCTTCTTCAGCCGCTGACCCCTTCCGCGGAACGCAACGTCGGCGGTCGCTCGCAGCGTCGTCGCGCTGCGCGGGACCGCCGACGTTGCGTCCTGCGGGACGGACGGACGGGAGGCACGGTGCCAGCTGGCTCCGTGCCTCCCGTCCGTCGAGGTGGTCGCGTCTAGCGCGCCGCGAGCTCCGCGACGATGCCGTCGCCGGGGGCGGCCTGCACGAGGTCCGCCTCGATCTCGGCGTTCTCGAGGATGCCCTCGATCTTCCGGACGCGGCCACGCGGGACGAGCGTGACGACGGTGCCCTCCTTGCC
The DNA here is from genome assembly GCF_023712445.1 of Curtobacterium sp. P97. NCBI lineage: Bacteria > Bacillati > Actinomycetota > Actinomycetes > Micrococcales > Microbacteriaceae > Curtobacterium > Curtobacterium sp. P97. Next base: position 18,462 of record NZ_JAMAYF010000017.1, read on the forward strand.
GGCACGGCCGGTGCGGCCGGAGCGGTGCATGTACGCCTTGTAGTCGTCCGGGGCGTCCGCCTGCACGACGAGCGACACGTCGTCGACGTGGATGCCGCGCGCCGCGACGTCCGTCGCGACGAGGACGTTCACCCGGCCGCTCGTGAGCAGCTGCAGGTTGCGCGTGCGGCGCGACTGGTTGAGGTCACCGTGGAGCGAGGTCGCCCGGATGCCGGCGTCCTCGAACTGGTCGGCCAGGCGCTCGGCGTAGGCCCGGGTGCGGGCGAAGACGATCGTCTTGCCGTCGCCGGCGACGAGCTCCTCGAGCACCTGGTCCTTCTGGCGCTGCTCGACGACCAGCACGCGGTGGTCGATGGTCGAGGACGCCTGGTCCTCGCCGGCGACCTCGTGGACGCTCGGCTCGTGCAGGAACTCGGACACGAGCGATGCCACCTGGGCGTCGAGCGTGGCGCTGAACAGGAGCTTCTGGGCGCGGTTGCCCTGCGGCGTGACCTCGGCCGTCGCGGAGAGGATCTCGCGCACCGGCTCGAGGAACCCGAGGTCGCACATGTGGTCGGCCTCGTCGAGCACGGAGACGACGACCTCGCTGAGGTCGAGCTTCCCCTTGTTCATGAGGTCCTGCACCCGGCCGGGCGTGCCGACGATGATGTCGACGCCACGCTCGAGGGCACCCTCCTGGCGGCCGTAGGGCACACCGCCGTAGATCTGCGTCGTGAAGAGGCCCACCGAACGGGCGATCGGCTGCACCGTGCGGTCGATCTGCAGGGCGAGCTCGCGCGTCGGGGCGAGGATGAGCGCACGCGGGGCGCGGCCCATCTTGCGCTTCGTCCCGCCGCCGTGCTCCATGAGCTTCTCGACCAGGGGTGCACCGAACGCGATCGTCTTGCCGGAACCGGTGCGGCCACGGCCGAGGACGTCCTTGCCGGACAGCACGTCGGGGATCGTCGCCGCCTGGATCGGGAACGGGGCCGTGGCGCCCATCTCGGCCAGGGCGCGGGAGATGTTGCCGCCGATGCCGAGGTCGGCGAAGGTCACGCCCTCGACGTCGGCCGCGACGGTCGCCTCGGCCTGGAGCTTCTCGAGCTTGACGTCGTCCGCGGGGACGTAGGCCGGGCGCGGGTCGTCGCGGTCGCGGCGGGGCGCGCGGTCGTCGTCGGAGGAGCGGCGCTGCGGGCGGTCGTCGCGGTCGAACCGGCGCGGGGCACGGTCGTCACGGTCGAAGCGACGCGGGGCACGGTCGTCACGGTCGAACGACCGGCGCTGCGGACGGTCGTCGCGGTCGGGGCGTCGGGCACCACGGTCGTCGTCACGACGGGGAGCGCGGTCGTCGCGGTCGAACCGGCGCGGGGCACGGTCGTCACGGTCGAACCGACGAGCACCACGGTCGTCATCGCGACGGGGCGCACGGTCGTCGCGGTCGAACCGACGCGTGGCACGGTCGTCATCACGACGGGGCGCACGGTCGTCACGATCGAACCGACGCGGGGCACGGTCGTCACGGTCGAACCGGCGCGGGGCACGGTCGTCGTCACGACGCGGAGCACGGTCGTCACGGTCGAAGCGACGGGGAGCGCGGTCGTCACGGTCGAACCGACGCGGGGCACGGTCGTCATCGCGACGCGGAGCACGGTCGTCACGGTCGAACCGACGCGGGGCCCGGTCGTCATCACGACGGGGAGCGCGGTCGTCGCGGTCGAACCGACGCGGAGCACGGTCGTCGCGGTCGTGGCCACGACCACCACGGTCACGGTCGAACCCGCGTCCGCCGCGGTCGTCACGGCGCTGGCCGCCGTCGCGCGGCTCCCAGTTCGGGCGAGCCGGGCGCTCGCCCTGCGATGCGCGGCCGCGACGCTCCTCGGCGTCCCAGCGCTGCTTCTGCCGCGGCTGGGCCGGGTCGGCGGCGCGGTACCCGCGGTGCTTGCTGCTGCGAGCGGCGGGCGTGCCGTTCGCGTGGCGGACTCGGTCGTCGGCACGCTGACGCGCGCCCTTGTCGTACGGGGCCATTGCTACTTTCCGGGGTGCAGACGTCCCACAGCGCCCGGCAGCGACATCGGCGGGGGCTCTTCAGCGGGGAGGGGGTTCTTCCCGTCGCGGATCGACGTGAATCCAGCCCTCGAGCGCACACACACCCAAACGAGACCCGCGGTCACATGCCGCGGTGCCGAAGGCCGACCGAGCGAGTCTACGTGACACGAGCCCGCCTGGCCAGCCCCGATCGACCGGCTACCGGCCGCGCGCGGGCCGTCGGCCGCGGGGCGGAGGGTTGCCGGGCCTCCAGACCGTGAGCGGGATCAGGACTCCGCGAGCCGCCGTCGCTGCTCGGCCACGTCGAAGTCGGCGGCGGGCCAGGTGAGCTGGAGGTCCTCGAGCGCGCGGAGCAGGAGCTGCTGCACGGCGAGTCGGGCGTACCACTTGCGGTTCGCGGGGACGACGTACCAGGGCGCCCGGGCCGTCGAGGTGCGCTCGAACACCGTCTGGTACGCCTGCTGGTACTCGTCCCACAGCAGACGCTCGTCGATGTCGCCCGGGGTGAACTTCCAGTGCTTGTCGGGGCGGTCCAGCCGGTCGCCGAGGCGCTCGCGCTGCTCGTCCTTCGAGATGTGCAGCATGACCTTGACGATCGTCGTGCCCTGCTCGACCAGACGGTCCTCGAAGTCGACGATCGCGCCGTACCGACGCTCGATCTCCTCGGGCGGGGCGAACGCGCGCACCTTCTGGACGAGGACGTCCTCGTAGTGGGATCGGTCGAACACACCGAGCTGCCCCGCCGCGGGGAGCTGCCGTTCGATGCGCCAGAGGAAGTCGTGCTCGCGCTCCTCGGCGGTGGGCACCCCGAAGCCCGCGGAGTGGACGCCGTTCGGGTCGACCGCGCCGACGACGTGCGAGACGATGCCGCCCTTGCCCGCGGTGTCCATCGCCTGCAGCACGAGGAGCACACGACGCTGGTCGCCGGCGGTGCTCGCGGCGTGCAGGCGTTCCTGCAGGGCGGCGAGGCGGTCGGCACCGGCGGCGAGAGCCTCGAGCCCGTCGATCTTGCGGCCGGGGAAGCCCGGCGTGCCGTCGGGGTCGACGCGGTCGAGGCGGAAACCCTCCTCGACGCGGAGCAGCGGTTCGGGGTCGGTGTTCCAGGCCTTGCGACGGCTCACGGGTCCTCCTGCGGGTCTCGTGCCCATCCTGGCACCCGGCGGATCCCGGCGTCCCTGGCGAGATCGGGCGTACCTGGCGAGATCGGGCGGCCCGGGCGCCCGGTGACTTCGGGTGTACCTGGCGAGATCGGGCGTACCTGGTCGATCTGTTCGACCAGGTACGCCCGGGACGACCAGGTGTGCCCGGCTCGACCAGGTACGCCCGGCTCGACCAGGTACGCCCGGTTGGACCAGGTGGGCCCGGTTCGGCCGCAGGGAGGAGCCTGCTCGTCCGGACGGCGGACGCAGCGCCGAGCGGGCGGGATTAGCGTGGACGTCGATGAAGACCGGCCGCACCCTGCTCGCGCTCCTCACCGCGCTCGTGGCGACGGCCGTGCTCGGGTCGTGCAGCGGCACACCGGCGGGCGACCGTGACGACGTCGTCACCGCCGACCCCGTGATCTACCCGCTGTCGCTGCGCTACCCCGGCATCGAGGTCGTCGCCGACGTGCCCTACGGTCGGGAACCGCTGCAGCGCCTCGACGTGTGCCTGCCGCCCGACAGCGCACCGGACACCACGGCGACCCCGACGGCCCCGACGTCGACGCCAGCGACGCCGGCCGGTGACGCCACTGCGCGCGCGGACGCACGGGACACCCGTGCTGCCGGCGGCCGACCGGCCGTGATGCTCGTCCACGGGGGCAGCTGGTCGCACGGTGACAAGGCGACCGCCGCCTACCGGGCGGTGTGCCAGTACCTGGCGTCCGAGGGCTTCGTCACCGTGAACGTGGACTACCGCCTCGCACCGACGGACCCGTTCCCGGCGGGGCTCGACGACGTCCGCCGAGCGCTCGACTGGGTGTTCCGACCCGCGACGCTGGGGACCTACGACATCGACCCGGACCGCGTCGGGCTCTTCGGCGGCAGCGCGGGAGGCAACCTCGTGGCGATGCTCGCGGTGACCGACCACGAGTCGGCCGCGTGGGCCGCCGGTGACCGCATCCGCGCGGTCGTCGACCTCAGCGGTCCGACCGACCTCACGACGCGGTCGACCGAGCCGGACGGGGTGTCGGCGTCGTTCCAGCGGAAGCAGCTGCTCTACCTCGGTTGCCGGGACTACACGACGTGCCCGGCGGCACGGGCGGCCTCGCCGGGGTACCACGTCACCGACGAGACCGCTCCGTTCTTCGTGGGGCACTCCACCGACGAGTTCATCCCGCTGTGGGAGTCGCAGGAGTTCGTCGCCACCCTGCGCGAGCACGACGTCCCCGTGACGTTCGTCGCGGTCGAGGGGACGGCGCACTCGATCGCCCAGCTCGACCGGGCGATGAGCGAGCGGGTGGTGGCGTTCCTCCGCGACCGTCTCCGCTGACGGGTCCGGCCGGGCCGTGCCCCGTGCGGGTGGCACCCGGACTCGGGTGTGCGGGGGCTGGGGCGTCCGCGCACACTCGAGGGGTGACCGACACCACGAGCCGTCCCGCGCGCCCCGTCACCGAGTGGCCCACCCGGACCTCCGTCCGGACGTACGCGGAGCTGCTGCTCGGGCTGTCGTTCGCCGCCGCCGTGGCCTTCGGCGGATACTCGGCGGCCACCGGCCACATGGCGATCGCCGCCCAGGGTGCCGCCGTCGTGTTCCTCGTGACCCTGACCTGCGTGCTCGTGTCGTGGTTCCGGCAGGTCGACGCCGAGGAGTCCGGCACCCGCGACTGACGCGGGTCTCGGGCATCCGGACCCCGGCGTCCGCCGTCTGACGCCCAACACCCGGCGCCCGCGGTCCGGCGCCCTCGGTCCGGCACCCGCGACTGACGCCTCGAGCGTCCGGACCCCGGCGCCCGGTGTCAGTGCTCTGCTGCCGCCTCCCGCTCCGCCCGCCGGTCGGCCCGGCGTTCCCGGAAGCCCTCCACCACCGAGTACAGCGCCGGCAGCACGACGAGGGTCAACAGCGTCGAGGACACCAGACCGCCGATCACCACCAGGGCGAGCGGCTGCGAGATGAAGCCCGACTTCCCCGTCAGCCCGACCGCCATCGGCAGCAGCGCGAAGATCGTCGCGAGCGCCGTCATGAGGATCGGCCGGAGGCGGCGGGTCGCTCCCTCGATCAGTGCCTCGCGGACGCGGAGCCCCCGGCGGCGGTACTGGTTGACGAGGTCGATGAGCACAATCGCGTTCGTGACGACGATGCCGACGAGCATGAGCAGGCCGATGAGCGACGCGACCCCGAGCGGGATGCCCGTGACGATCTGCAGGAGCAGCGCACCGGTCGCCGCGAACGGCACCGAGAGCAGCAGCAGGATCGGCTGCAGCAGGCTCCGGAAGGTCGCGACCATGATCACGTAGACGATCAGGATCGCGACGAGCACGGCGAGCAGCAGCTGGCTGAACGCCGACGACTGGCTCGACGCCACACCGCCGATCGTCGCCGACGCACCCTTCGGCAGGTCGAGGGCATCGACGGCCGTCGTGACGTTCTGCACCGCCTGTCCGAGGTTCGTCGAGTCGGGCGTGACCGTGATGGTCGCCGTGCGGACGGCGTTCGACGTGGTGATGGTGGTCGGACCGTCGGACTGCTCGACCGTCGCGACGTCGGTCAGCGGGACCTCGCCGCTCGCGGTCGGGATCGACAGCGACTTCAGCGCGTCGATGGTGGTCGGCGGCTCCGGGTCGGCGATGTAGACGTCGAGGGTGGCGTCGTCGATCTCGACGCTGCCGGTGTCCCGCGGCGAGACCGCAGCGGCGACGATCCCGCCGACCTGGGTCTCGGTGAGCCCGCGCTCGGCGGCCTTCGTCCGGTCGACCCGGACGGCCAGGTACGGCTCGGCGGCGGACAGGTTGCTCGACGCCGCGGTGGTGCCGTCGACGCCGCGCATCTCGGTGAGGACCTTCTCCGCCGCGGTCTGCAGCTCGGCCTGGGTCGGCGCGGTGACGTCCACCTCGATGTCGCTCGACCCGCCGAAGCCGCCACCGGCGCTCGACAGGCTGACCTCGCCGACGCCGTCGATCCGCTCGATGCGGTCGCGGGCCTCGGACTGGATCGTCGTCTGGTCGACCCCGGCGTCGGTCGTGACGTTGTACTGCACGGAGGCAGATGCGCCGCCGCCGAACGCGGCCTGGATGGACTGGCCGCTCGACCCGATCGTGGTCTGCACGGTCTCGACACCGGAGACGTCCTGCAGCACCCGCTCGACCTTGCGCGCGGCGTCCGACTGCTCGTCGAGACTGGTGCCCGGCTCGAGGTCCTGCGTCACGGTGAAGGTGTTCTGCCCGGAGTCGCCGAGGTAGTTCGTCTTGACGAAGGGCACGGCCGCTGCGGTGCCGCCGAGGACGACCAGGGCGAGCACGAGGACGAGCGCCGGGCGGCCGACCGCCCAGCGGAGGACGGGCAGGTACCCGCGACGCAGCCGGTCGGACGTCCCGGCGTCGTGCAGGTCGTCGGCCGAGGTCAGCGCCCCGGTCGACGTCGGTCCAGCCGCCCCGGACGCAGCCGACACCGGTGCCGACGAGCTCGCGGGCACGGTCTCGGTCGACCCGGTCTCGGTCGATCCGGTGGTCGGCACCGCCGCGTGCCGGTGCGTCTTCGGCGCCCGGAGCCACCAGTACGCGAGCACGGGCACGATCGTCAGCGACACGAACAGCGACGCGAGCAACGCCATCGTGACCGTGAGCGCGAAGGGCCGGAACAGCTCGCCGACGAGCTCGGCGACGAACGCGACCGGCAGGAAGACCGCAACGGTCGTGAGCGTCGAGGCGGTGACCGCCCCGGCGACCTCGCGCACGGCGTCGAGCACCCCCCGCCCGCGGTCGACGCCGGGTTGCAGGTGCCGTTTGATGTTCTCGATGACGACGATCGAGTCGTCGACCACGCGGCCGATCGCGATGGTGAGCGCGGCGAGCGTGATGATGTTGAGGGTGTAGCCGGCGGCCTGCATGCCGATCGCGGCGAGCAGCACCGAGGTCGGGATCGAGATCGCGGTCACCAGCGTCGACCGCCACGACAGCAGGAACACCAGGATGACGACGACCGCGAACCCGAGGCCGAGCAGGCCCTCCTCCGCCAGGGAGTCGATGGACTGCTGGATGTAGGGCGCCTGGTCGAACACCACGGTGAACTGCGGGTCGCCGGTGACCTTGGCCTCGATGCCGGGCAGTGCGGCCTTCACCGTCTCGGAGACGTCGACGGTGTTCGCCTCCTGCGTCTTCGTGATCGCGATGGTCAGCGCGGTCTTGCCGTCGACGCGGCTGATCGAGGTGCGCGGCGACTCCTCGATCTGCACCGTCGCGACGTCACCGAGCGAGGTCGGCGTGGAGGCGGTGCTCCCGCCCGCACCGCCGGTCGCGGTCGTCCCGGTGCCGGTCGCACCGGTCTGGCCCTGGCCCGCGGCCGTCCCGCCCGCGGTGCCGTCCCCGGAACCCGCGGAGCCGGTGGCCGTGCCGGTGCTGCCGGGAGCGCCCGCGGCACTGCCGGAGTCCGTCGCAGCACCGCCCGCGGACGATCCACCGGTCGACGAGCCGGACGACCCGGACCCGCTCGACGCCGTCAGGGGCAGCCCGCGGATGTCGTCGAGCGACGCGATGCGCTGCCCGGTCTGCACCGAGAGGGTCGTGCCGTCCTGCGTGATCGTGCCACCGGGGATCAGCGTGCCGTTGTCGTCGAGGGCGTCCGAGATCGACTGCGTCGTGAGCCCCCGTGCCGCGAGCTCGTCCTCGTCCGGGGTGATCACGATGCGGCGGCCGGGGTTGCCGAAGACGTCGGCCTGCCGCACGCCGTCGAGCTTCTCGAGGTCGGGCACCGCCGTGGCGTTCAGCCGGTCGACGAGCTGCTCCTGGTTGCCCGAGGCGGTGACGGCGAGCTGCAGCACGGGCAGGTCGTCGAAGGACCCGGTGACGATCTGGGTCTGCACGGTGTCCGGCAGCGACAGGGCGTTCACCGCGGTCTGGATCTTGTCCTCGGCGCTGGCCAGGTTCGACCCGTAGTCGAACGAGGCGGACACCACGCTCTGCCCGGTCGAGGAGGTCGCACTCGTCGACTCGAGGTTCGGCACGACCTGGATGGCCTGCTCGATCTTCGTCGAGACGTCGTTCGACACGACCTCCGGCGTCGCGCCGGGGTAGGCGCTGACGATCGCCACCTGGGGGAACTGGACGCTCGGGATGAGCTCCTGCTTGAGGTTCGTCAGGGCGACGCCGCCGAACACCGCGACGACGATCGTGACGAGCGCGATGAGGGCGCGGTTCCGGAGGCTGAAGACCGAGAGGAGGTGCACGTGCCGATCCTCGCAGTTCCACCTGCGAACCAGACCGCCCGGCGCAGGTCCGTGGACGAACGTGCACCTGTGGACGACCGGGCGTTCAGACCACCGCGGCGAGCGACCCCCGGGCGCCTGCTGCCTCGCCACCGATCCGCGACCACGCGCGCCCGAGCACGTCGACCAGGCGCTCCCGGTCCGCCGCGGCCGTCGTCCAGGGCACCCGGAGGAACCGCTCGAACCCGCCGTCGGGGCCGAACACCCCACCCGATGCCAGGAGCACCCCCTCGGCCCGCGCGGCCAGGACGAGTGCGCTCGACACCGGACGGCCGAGCCCGACCCACGTCGTCAACCCGCCTGCCGGCGACGGGACGTCCCACTCGGGCAGCCGGGCGCGCAGGCCGGCCACGAGCTCGTCGCGACCGGCGCGCAGGAAGGTGCGCCGCCCCTCCAGGACGGCCGCTGTGCGCGGCACGAGCTCGCGCGCGACGAGCTGGTCGAGGACCGGCGTGCCGAGGTCGCCCGTCGGGCGGGCGAGCAGCAGGCGCTGGAGGAGCTCCGGTGCGGCCCGGACCCAACCGATGCGCAGGCCGCCCCAGAAGACCTTCGCGGCGGAGCCGATCATCACGACCGAGGCGCCCGACGGGTCGGCCGCGGCGAGCGGCGGCGCGGGGTCCCCGTCGATGCGGAGCTCCCCCATCGTCTCGTCGGCGACCACGGTCGTGCCGGTCGTCGCGGCGACGTCGAGCAGCAGCCGCCGGGTGTCGGCCGTCATGGTCGCCCCGGTCGGGTTGTGGAGCTCGGGCATGACGTAGGCGACCGCCGGGGCCGTCCGGCGCAGGGTCGTCTCGAGCGCTGCCGCGTCCCAGCCGGCGCGGGCGTCGACGGGCACACCGACGAGTCGCGCACCGGCCTCGCGGAAGGCCTCGTGCGCGTGCGGGTACGTCGGCGACTCGACGAGCACGGTGTCGCCGCGGCGCACGAGGACGCGGGCGAGCAGTGCGATCGCGTGCTGGGCACCGATCGTGACGATCACCTGCGAGGGGTCGGTGGGCAACCCGCGCTCGGTGTACCGGTCCGCGATCGCCGCGCGGAGCCCGGGGTCACCGACGGTGTCGTAGCCGATGCCGGCGAGCGCGGCGGGCACGGACCGGACAGCCCGCTCGACGGCGTCGGCGACCTCGGGTGCGGCGTGCAGGGCGGCCTTCCGCAGGTCGAGCAGGTCCCCGGGCACCACGCCGCCGAGTCGCTCGGGGTCGGGCCGACCGGCCAGGTCGCGCGGCAGGTGCACGACGCTGCCGGACCCGCGCAGCGACACCACGAACCCGTCGTCCCGCAGCCGGGCGTAGGCGTTCGCGACGGTCGTCCGGGAGACGCCGAGGGCCTCGGCGAGCCCGCGTTCGGCGGGCAACCGGACGCCCAGCGGCACCCGGCCGTCGATGACGAGCACGCGGACGGCGTCGGACAGGGCCTCGTAGGCGGGGGCGTCGGTGCCGTCGCGCCAGTCGGCGAGCAGGAGGGCGGCGGCACGGGCGCTGAGGGAGACCGGGGGCACGGGGCCACGCTAGCCCGATTGGCTCTCGACGGCCAGGCCAATCCGGCGGGAGCATCGGTGCATGCGCCGCTCCACCGCCCTCGTGCTCCGCTCCGTCCAGCTCGCCGTCGGGCTCTTCCTCTACGGCGCCTCGACCGCGCTGCAGGTCCGCGCCGTGGTCGGCGTCGGATCGTGGACGGTCCTGACGCAGGGCCTGGAGAACGTGCTGCCCTGGTCGTTCGGCGTCATCACCGTGGCGTCGAGCGTCGTCATCCTGCTGCTCTGGATCCCGCTCCGCCAGAAGCCCGGCATCGGCACGCTCTGCAACGTGCTGGCGATCGGCCCGTCGGCCGACCTGGTGCTGTGGCTCGTTCCGGAGCCCGACGGCCTGGTCCCCCGGATCCTGCTGTTCGCCGCGGGGCTCGCGCTGCTCGCCGTCGCGACGGCCTGCTACATCGGCGCCGGGCTCGGCACCGGCGCCCGGGACGGCCTGATGGTCGGCGTGCACGAGCGGTTCGGCTGGCCGCTGTGGCTCGCCCGCACGGTCATCGAGGTCACCGTCGTCGTGGTGGGATGGCTCCTCGGCGGCGACGTCGGGGCCGGCACGGTGGTCGCGGCGTTCGCGATCGGCCCGATGGTGCAGCCGCTCATGCCGCTCTTCCGCCGCCTGCCGTGGTCCCCGCAACGCCAGGGCAGCACCCCTGGTGGCGGCGCACCGACTGCGGCTAGGGTCGCGCCATGCGACTCGGAGTGTCCTCCTACAGCTACGCCCGCTCGCTCCAGCGCGGTGCACTGACGATCCTCGACGTCGTCGACCGGGTCGCGGACGCCGGTGGCGAGCACCTCGAGATCGCCGCGGGCGGGTTCGGCGACGACCTCCCCCGGCAGCCCGAGCTCGTCGACCGGTTGCGCGAGCACGCCGCCGCCCGCGGGATCGGGCTCGCGAACCACGTGATCGGTGCGGACTTCTCGGACCCGGCGACCGTCGACGCCGAGGTCGCCCGCGTCCACGAGCACCTCGACGTCGCACACCGGCTCGGGATCACGCACCTCCGCCACGACGTCGTCCCCTGGGCCTGGCGGGACGCCGACCACGCGGAGTTCGAGCGGGTGCTCGCGCAGGTGGTGCCGGTCTGCCGCGCGGTCGCCGAGCACGCCGCGACGCTCGGCATCACGACGATGGTCGAGAACCACGGCTTCGCCTTCAACGACAGCGAGCGGATCCTGCGGCTGGTGCACGAGGTCGACCACCCGGGCTTCCGCGCGCTGCTCGACGTCGGCAACTTCGTCTGCCTCGACGACGACCCGCTGCGCGCGGTGCAGCGGGTGCTGCCGGTCGCGGCGGTCGTGCACCTCAAGGACTTCCTGGTGCGCGAGACCCCGCCGGCGGCCGACGGGTGGCTCACCACGCTGGCCGGTCGCGCCGTCCTCGGCACGGTGGTCGGGCACGGCGACCTGCCGCTCGGACGGATCGTCGAGCGGATCGTCGCCAGCGGGTTCGACGGGCCGGTGTCGATCGAGTTCGAGGGACTCGAGGACGACGTCGACGCGGTCGAGCGCGGACTCGCGAACGCACGCCGCCTGTGGGCGGCGGCCGGTGGCTCCTGACGCGACCGCCCGGCGGTCGGGCCGCACCCGCACCGTCTCGCCGGTCGCGGCCGACTCCTGCGCTGCCAGCACGATCGCCAGGGTGCGCAGTCCCACGGCCGCGTCGGGCTGGGGCTGCTCGCCGGAGCGCACCGCGGCGACGAACGTGTCGAGCATCGCGGCGTCGAAGTCCGGCCCGTAGGGCAGGACGACCGACCGGCCGCTCGCGGCGTCGAGCCCGCGGACGCTGGGCCGGAAGAAGTCGACGTCCACCGATCCCTCGGTCCCGACGACGGTGAGGGCCAGCCCACCCCACGTCGGCGAGGTGTCCGGACGGCTCCACGAGCAGTCGATCGCCGCGATCGTGCCGTCGGCGTAGGTGATGGTGACCAGACCGGCGGTCTCGGCCTGCGCGCGCGACGCGTGCAGCACCCGGTTCGTGACCGCCGTGACGGTCTCGGCCGGCGTGCCGTCCAGGAGCTCGTCGAGCAGGTCCGCGATGTGCACGACGTGGTCGACGATCGCGCCGCCGCCGGACAGTCCGGGTTCCGTGAACCACGAGCGGGTCAGCGGCAGCATGCCGTTGTTGGCACCGCGGACCGAGAACACCTCGCCGAGGCGGCCGGACCGCTTCGTCGCGGCGAGCCGGGCGAAGGTGCTCGCGAAGCGGACCGGGAAGGCGACCATGAGCAGCACGCCGGCGGCCTCGGCGGCGGCGCGCATCGCGAGCCCGTCCTCCCAGGTCGTGGCGAGCGGCTTCTCGCACAGCACGTGGGCCCCGGCGGCGGCGGCCTGTTCGACCAGGGCACGGTGCCGGGCGTTCTCGCTCGTGACCACCACGGCGTCGACCCCGCTCGCCAGCAGCTCCTCGACGGTGTCGACGTACGCGACCCCGAGGGCATCCGCGAGTGCACGACCGCGCAGGTCGACCAGGTCGGTGCCCGTCGAGGTGCCGTCCGGGTCGGTGCCGACGACCTCGACGTCGGGCATCGCCTGCAGCGCGGACAGGTAGGACAGGGCGTGCGTGTGCGCGAAGGACAGCACGCCGATGCGCAGGGCGGTCACGCCGTCGCCCCCTCGTGCGTCCCGGCCGCCGGGGCGGGCTCGAGGTCGACGGGCTGCCCCGTCGCGACCGACCGCAGCGCGGCGTTGACGATGCGGACCGCGGTGGCGCCGTCCTCGGCGGACACGCGGGGCACCACGCCGCCACGGAAGGCCCCGAGGTACTCGCGGATCTCGAGGAAGTACGGGTCCTCGGCGGGGTCGAGCTCGGGCAGGTCGCCGCCGACCCCGGCTTCGTCGAGGAGCTCCGCCGTGTAGTTCCGCTCGGCGCGGGAGTCGTGCGACAGGGACCCGAGGGTGCCGGTGGCGGAGAACTCGGTGACGAACGGCAGGTGCGCCGGCCCCCAGATGCCCGCGACGTGGCTGATCGCCCCGGACGCGTGGGTGAGCAGCACGTGCGCCGCCTCGACCGGGTGGTCGACGGTGCCCTTGCGGACGTGCACCGCGCTGACCCGGACGACGTCGCCGGCGATCCACCGTGCGATGTCCAGGTCGTGGATCATCTGGTCCATGATGATGCCGCCCGAGAGCTCGGGGTCGGCGAACCAGGCGGAGCGGGTCGGGAACGCACCCGAGCGGACGAACCGCAGGACGGCCAGTTCGCCGAGCTGCCCGGCCTCGACCGCGGCCTTGAGACGGACGTACTCGGGGAAGTAGCGGACCACGTGTGCCGGGTAGAGCTGGCGACCTGCCTCGTGCGCGAGCCGGACCAGGTCGTCGGCGTCCGCGTCGGTGCGGGCGAGCGGCTTCTCGCTGATGACGTCCTTGCCGGCGGCGAGCGCCGCGCGCACGACCTCGGCGTGGGCGTACGTGGGGACGACGACGTCCACCACGTCGACGCGGGCGAGGAGTTCGTCGAGCGAGTCGACGACCTCGCCGCCGTGTGCTGCGACGAGGTCCTCGGCGCCGACCTCGGAGAAGACGACGACGTCCCCGATCCGGAGCAGGTTCGGCAGGTGCGCGTGGGCGATCACCCCCGCGCCGACGAGGCCGATCCGGAGTCGCTGAGCGGTCATGGGGTCCTCCTGGTTCGTGGTGGTGCGGTGTCCGTGGTGGGTTCGGCGCCGTGGGCAGCGGTGGTGGCGGCAGGCGGCGCAGGGGCCGACTGCGCTGCGGTCGACTGCGCTGCGGTCGACTGCGCAGCGGTGCGGGCGAGCAGGGCTGCTCCCGCCAGGCCGGCACCGGCGCCCGCGAGGGACTGCTCGATGCGGGGCGCGGGACGCCAGCCGAGCCGCGCGTCCACCGCGGTGCGCAGCGGGGCGAGCAGGCGTTCCCCGGACTCGCCGAGTCCGCCGCCGACGACGACCACCGCCGGGTCGAGCACGGCGGACAGGATCGCGATCCCGGCGGCGAGCGCGTCGACCGCGTCGGCCCAGACCGCGGCGGCCACGGGGTCGGCGTCCACGGCGGCGACGATCTCCTCGGTCGCGCCGTCGATCGTGCCGCCGGCCGCGCGGTAGCGCCGTCGGATGTTCCGTGCGGAGGCGTACACCTCGACGCACCCGCGCTGCCCGCACGTGCAGGGCTCGCCGCCCGGTCGGACGCACACGTGTCCGACCTCGCCGGCACCTCCGGCTGCCCCGACCACCAGGCGCCCGTCGACGACCAGGCTCGCGGAGACGCCGGTCCCGATCGGGATGAAGACCAGCTCGGCGACGTCCCGGCCCGCCGCGGTGCGTGCTGCGATCTCGGCCGTCGCGGCAGCGCGGGCGTCGTGCGCGACGGCGACGGGGACGCCGTACCGGTCGCGCAGGAGTCCGGCGAGGGGCAGGTCGTGCCAGTCGAGGTTGACCGCGACGACCACCGTCCCGGTCTCGGCGTCGACGACCCCGGGCGTGCAGAGACCGATGGCGGCGAGCGGGTGCCCGGCGGCGGCGGCTGCTGCGGCGAGCCGGTCGACGACGGCGGTGACGGCGGCGAGCGCCGGACCGCCCACGGCGGCGTCCGTGGCCGCCGCGTGCGCGTCGGTCGCCGCGACCGGCGCCAGGGTGGGGACGACCGCGCGGTCGAGGACGACGTCACCGACCCGGACCATCCCCTTGACGGTGGTGCCGCCGACGTCGACGGCGACGACCGCGCCCGATGCCTCCCGGCCGCCGTGCGAGCCCGTGCCCGCGGCGCTCATGCGGTCCGCTCCGTCGCCGCGCGGGCGAGTTCGTCGACGCGTGCCGGTGCGAGCACCTCGTCGATCGCGAGCACCGTCGCCCCGCGGATGCCGGCGTCGCGCGGGGACGAGCTCGCCCGGACGTCGAGGGCGTCCGCGACCATCGGCAGGCACGACCGGTAGAGCTCCCCGCGGATCGTCGCGACCAGGACGGACGACGCCGACATCGCCCCCGCCAGCACGACCTCGCTCGGGTTGCAGAAGTTCACGATGCCGGAGAGCACGCGGCCGATGTGCTCCCCCGCCCGGCGGAGCTCGTCGAGGACGACCGCGTCGCCCTGCGCCGCGAGCGCGAGCACGTCGCTCGTCCCGCCGACCTGCCGTCCGCCCGCGCGCAGCCGCGCCACGATCGCTCCCCCGGACGCCACCGACTCGAGGCAGTCCGGCACGCCGCAGGTGCAGCCGATCGCGGCCTCGCCGTCGACCGGGGTGTGGCTGATCTCGCCGGCGGCACCGCTCACCCCGCGGTGCAGGCGCCCGTCGAGCAGCACCCCCGAGCCGATGCGGGTGCCGAGCTTCACCGCGACGAGCGTGCCCGTGCGGTCGGGGCCCGGACGCTCGGCCAGGGCGATGAGGTTCGCGTCGTTCTCCACGAGGACGGGGGCGTCGGTGTGCTCGGCGAAGAGCTCGGGCAGCACGGCACCGTGCCACGACGGCTCGAACGACGGGGTCGCGATGCTGCCGCCCGGGTACGACACGGGCGCGGGGACGCTGATCGCGGCGCCGCGGAAGCGGGTCGTGTCGAGGCCGGCGTCGCGGGCGAGCTCGACGAACCGGTCCCACAGCGCGGCGACCGACGCCCGCGGGCCGGCGGCGACGGGCACCGTTGCGGCGCCGTGCTCGAGGGCGTCGGTGTCGGCGACGATCCGGCCGGCCAGGTCGGTGAGCACGATGCGCACGTGGTGGGCGCCGAGGTCGGCCGCGGCGACGAAGCCGGCGTCCGCCACGAGTTCGAGCCGCCGGGCACGCCGGCCGCCGCGGGACCCCTCGGCGCCGCTCTCGCGGACGAGACCGAGGGCCATCAGGGCGTCGACCCGGGCCGAGGCCGTGGACGGTGCGAGTCCGGTGCTCCTGGCGATGCTCGAGCGCGAGGTCGTGTCCGAGACGCGGATCAGTCGGAGGACGTCCCCGACGGACCCGGGGTTCCGGTCCATGTCCTGGAAGTGCTGCTCGTGCATGCCGACACTGTAGCGACGAAACGGTCGATTATCGAACGAAGTCGTTGCAGATTCGACTGTTTACTTTTGGTGATCGAACGGTAATCTGCTCGAAACAGCCGATTCCTAGCGTTCAACGACGAGCCAAGAGGAGGTCCGCATGACGAGTGCGGTTGAGAACCCGGCCCGGGTGCGTGTCCCCGGTCGACGGTCGTCCACTGCGGACGCGAGCCGGATGGAACGACGCGAGGGCCGAGCGGGCTACGTGCTCATCGCCCCGACGACGGTGCTGCTGGCGCTGTTCTACCTGTACCCACTGGCGCAGACCGTCTTCTACTCGTTCACCGACTGGAACCCCGCGTCCGGCGAGACGAACGGCTTCGTCGGCCTGTCGAACTTCACCGGGCTGTTCCAGGACGGCGAGTTCGTCCGGGCGGCCGGCAACACGGCGCTGTACGTGGTGGTCGTGGTGCCGATCACGATGGCCCTCGGGCTGTTCTTCGCGGCACTGCTGGCGCAGCCGTTCCGCGGTCGCGGCGTCTACCGGGCACTGCTCTTCGTGCCGTACATCGCCCCGATCGTCGGCAGCGCGCTGATCTTCAGCTTCATCCTGTCGCCGCTCGGTGGTCTGGTGAACGGCGTGGTCACCGCGCTCGGTGCTCCCCCGATCGGCTTCCTGACGTCCGAGCCGTGGGCCCTGGTCTCGGTGATCGTGTTCTCGATCTGGCAGGGCGTCGGCTACACGATGATCATCTACTCGGCCGCGCTCACGAACATCCCGGCGTCCTACATGGAGGCCGCGACGCTCGACGGCGCCGGGCCGATCCGCCGCTTCTTCCGGATCTCGCTCCCCCTGGTCGCCCCGACCACGGGCTTCCTCGCGATCACCGGCGTGATCGGCGCGCTGCAGGTCTTCACGCAGGTCTACGTCCTGACCCAGGGCGGCCCGATCAACTCGAGCGAGACGATCCTCTACTACATCTACAACCAGGGCTTCGTGTTCTTCCACGGTGGCTCGGCCAGCGCTGCCGCCGTGCTCCTGCTCATCGTCGGCATCCTCGTCGCGGTCGTCCAGCTGCGGGTCATCAACCGCCGCGATCCCGTCGAGCTGAACTAGGACCGCCACCGTGACCCAGATCACCTCCCGCACCCTCCCGGCGGACGCACACCGCGCCTCCCGTCCGCACCGCAGCCGCCCGTTCGGCGTGCTGTTCCGCAAGCACTCACCCGCCGTCCTGCGGCACGTCATCCTGCTCGTCGCGGTCGTGCTGTTCTTCGGCCCGTTCCTCTGGATGCTGCTGACGAGCTTCAAGTCCTCGGAGGAGGCACTCGCCTTCCCGCCGACCTTCCTGCCGCGGCAGTGGGAGCTGTCGAACTACACCGACATCTTCACCGTCGCCCCCTTCGGGCTGTACTTCTTCAACTCGACGGTCGTGGCGATCGCGACCACCCTCGGGCAGATCGTGACGAGCCTGGCTGCGGGCTTCGCGTTCTCGCGCCTGAAGTTCCCCGGCAAGAACATCGTCTTCGTCGTCCTGCTCGCCGCGCTCCTCGTGCCGTTCGAGGTCGTGTTCACGCCGCTCATCACCCTGCTGTCCTCGCTGCACTGGCTGAACAGCTACCAGGGCCTCATCGTCCCGAACATCCCGTCGATCCTCGGCACCTTCCTCTTCCGGCAGTTCTTCACGTCGTTCCCGAGCGAGATCGAGGACGCCAGCCGGGTGGACGGTGCCGGGGTGTGGCGGCGGATGTGGTCCGTCGTGACGCCGATGGCGACCCCGATGATCGGGTCCTTCGCGGTCCTGTCGTTCGTCTACAACTGGAACAACTTCTTCTTCCAGTTCCTCGTGGCGTCGCGGACCGAGTTCTTCACCGTCTCCGTCGGCCTCACGCAGCTGCAGTCCGCGAACGCGAGCCAGAGCTTCAACCTGCTGATGGCCGGCTCGACGCTGGCGATCCTGCCGGTCTTCATCGTCTTCATCATCTTCCAGAAGCAGATCGTGTCGGCCATGGCCGGCGGACTCCGCTGATCCCGCACCGCCCCTCGCTCCACTCCTCCTCATCGCCCTCCGCTCCACGCGGAGGCACCCTTCGCTCCACCCGAAGTCCGAGAAAGGACGACTCATGCGCAAGCGACTGCTCGGCGCCACGGCCCTCGCCGTGGGTGCTGCACTGGCCCTGTCCGGGTGTTCCGGCGGCTCCGTCACCGGCAACTCCGGCGGCAGCGGCGGCAAGACCACGATCACGGTCTGGCACAACTACACGGGGCCGCAGGCCACCGAGGTGAAGAAGCTCATCGACGAGTACAACTCCTCGCAGGACGAGATCGACGTCCAGCCCCAGTACGCGGCCTCGTCCGACCAGTTCGACGCGAAGCTCATCAACGCGCTGAAGAACGACACCGGGCCCGACATGGTGCTCGGTGACAGCACCCCGCAGCAGACCGGCGAGGTGATCCAGACCGGCAAGGTCCTGCCGCTCGAGGACCACCTGTCGAGCGGTGACGTCACGAAGGACAGCTTCACCGAGGGCATGCTCTCGACCGGCGAGTTCGACGGCAAGCAGTACACGCTGCCGACCGACATCGGCGACTACGCCGTCGTCTACAACAAGGAGATGTTCAAGGCCGCGGGCATCACCGACACCCCGACGACGTGGGCGGAGTTCCAGGACGACGCGAAGAAGCTGACGAAGGGCACGACCCAGTACGGTGCCTACCTGCCGATCGGCACCGGTGAGTGGCCGGTCTTCACGTGGCAGTCGATGCTCTGGGGTGCCGGCGGCGACTTCCTCAACGAGGACAACACCAAGGTCGAGTTCAACAGCGACGCGGGCGTGAAGGCCCTCACCGCGTGGACGGACATGCTGCAGGACGGCTCGGCCTACCCGCAGTCGCTCCTGACCACCTCGACGAACGGCGCCGTCCCCGCGCTCACGTCGAAGAAGGCCGCGATGGCGATCACCGGCGCGTACGACCTGTCGACCATCGACAGCACGCTCGGCAAGGAGAACGTCGGTGTCTTCCCGCTCCCGGGCATCGAGGAGCCGGCGATGAACCTCGGCACGAACAACTCGTACATCATCGAGACGACGACCGCGAAGCAGGACGCCTCGTGGAAGTTCCTGCAGTGGTGGCTCAGCCCGGACACCCAGGCGAAGTGGGACATCGCGACCGGCCTGCTCCCCGCGAACCAGGCCACGGCGGACAACGCGACGTGGAAGCAGTACCTGGACGAGAACCCGCGTCTCAAGGCCTTCGCCGACGAGCTCGAGTACGCCAAGGCCCGTCCGTCGATCACCGCGTACGGCGAGGTGAGCGCGGCGCTGTCGACGCAGCTGCAGTCCGCGATGCTGCTGAAGACCAGCCCGAAGGAGGCCCTCGACGCGGCGGCGGAGAAGGCACAGGCGGCGCTGGACGACGCCGCGAAGTAGGCCCGCTCCGCAGGACGGCCCCGCTCCCCACCGGGAGCGGGGCCGTCCTGCATCCTTGGCCTGGTGACAACCGGCCACTCGCGATGTACCGTGACTCCACACACGCGATACATCGCGAGTTCGAGGAGGCAACATGGCCCAGGAGAAGTGGCTCGTCGAGGAGCCCAAGGTGATCGACACCGGCATCGTCCGCGCCCTGCGCGTCGGGCTCGCCGGTGGGCAGGTCGACGTCGTGGCCCACGACGAACCGACCGCCAGGGTGGAGGTGCACGGCGTGTCCGGCAAGCCGCTCAAGATCGAGCTGGACGGCGACACGCTCACCATCGACCACCCGCAGGTCCGGTGGGACGACCCGCTCGGCTTCCTCAGGTCGTTCCGCGGTCGCGCCACCGCCGACGTCAGCGTGCTGGTCCCCCGCGACGCACGGGTCACGGTCGGCGTCGTCTCCGCGGGGGCGCTGCTCTCCGGCACGAACCGCGGCGCCTCGGTGAACACCGTCTCGGGCGACGTCGTCGTCGACGGGCTCGCGGGCGACCTCGCCGTGCACGCCGTCTCCGGGGCGACCACGGTCCGCGACCTCGACGGCGCACTGACGGTCCGCACCGTGTCGGGCGACGTCGTGGCGACGGGCGCGATCCCGCGCCTCACGGCCGACGGGGTGAACGCCGACGTGGTGCTCGACCTGCAGGGCACCCCGGACGCCGCACGCATCAACACCGTGTCCGGTTCGGTGAGCGTCCGGCTCGAGGACGGCGTCCCGTACCGCTGCACCGTCAGCACCGCGTCCGGCAAGCTGCAGTTCGACGACTCCGAGATCCGCGGCGTCCGCGGCTCGTACGTCAAGCAGGGCGGCGAGCTGAGCGGGCAGTGGCTCGACCTCAAGGTCAACTCGGTCTCGGGTGACGTCGCGGTCCTGCACGCCCCGCCCGCCCCGGCCGCCCCGACGGACGCCCCGACCGGCGCGGAGGCGTCCGAATGAGCCCCGTCTTCGCGCACGGTCACCTGCGCCTGTCACTGCTCGCCATGCTCGCCGACCGCCCCATGCACGGCTACGAGCTCATCCAGGCCCTCGGCGAGCGCTTCGGCGGCGCGTACGTCCCGAGCGCCGGCACCGTCTACCCGCGGCTCGCCAAGCTCGAGTCCGAGGGGCTCGTCACCAAGACCGTCGACGGCCGCAAGACCGTGTACGCGATCACCGACGCCGGCCGTGCCGAGCTCGACGCCCGCGCCGAGGAGCTCGCCGCGGTCGAGTCCGGGGTCGCCGACTCGGTGCGGTCCCTGGCCGACGGCGTCCGCGCCTCGGTCGGCGAGGCCATGCGCTCGCTCCGAGCGGACCTCGCCGCGAGCGCCCAGGCCACGCGCGGTCAGACCGCCGACGAGCCCGTCGACGTCCCGACGGATGGCATCCGCGCCCTGCGCGAGGTCGAGATGGCGATCGCCGCGTTCCGGCAGCAGGTCCGGGCGGACCTGCGTCGCCGCGCGACGCGCGGGACGCTCACCGAGGACACGGTGACGCGCCTGCGGGACGGCCTGGAGGCCCTGCGCCGCTCCGTCTGACGGCCGCCGGCGGACGGGTGGTGGCGAGCCGCGCCTCCCGTCCGCTGCCCGTCGGCGTGCGTCCGGCGCACGGCCGTCGCCGCCTGTCCGTTCCCACAGTGTTGACTCGGGCGCGCAACTGAGTAGGTTTGCCGCTCGTGACGAACGAGATCCGGTCGCTCAAGGCGCGACTGATCGGCGATCCCCTGCCCTCCGAGAAGCTCGAGGGACAGCTCCTCCCGAAGCACCTGGCGCTGCCGATCTTCGCGAGCGACCCGCTGTCGAGCGTGGCGTACGCCCCGCAGGAGCTCCTCATGATCCTGCTGCTCGGCGGGATGGCGTTCCTGACCTTCGCCCCGTGGGTCGCGGCCGTGGTGGTGCTGCTGCTCGTCGTGGTGGTCGCGTCCTACCGGCAGCTCGTCAAGGCCTACCCGTCCGGCGGTGGCGACTACGAGGTCGCCCACCGGAACCTCGGCGAGAAGGCCGGCCTCGTCGTGGCGAGCGCGCTGCTCGTCGACTACGTCATGACGGTCGCCGTGTCGGTGGCCTCGGGCGTGGACAACATCATCTCGGCCCTGCCGGGACTCGACACGTTCCGCGTCGAGCTCGCGGTCGCCTTCGTCGTGCTGCTCGCCGGGGTGAACCTGCGCGGCGTCCGCGAGTCGAGCAAGGCGTTCGCGGTGCCGACCTACCTGTTCGTCGGCTCGGTGTTCGTCATGGTCGTCACCGGCCTGGTCCGCACCGCCCTCGGCAACGCCCCCGTCGCCGAGTCCGCCGCGTACACGATCGACAACGTCGAGCACACGACGCAGGCGGCCTTCGTGCTGCTCCTCCTGCGCGCGTTCGCGTCCGGCTGCTCGGCCCTGACCGGTGTCGAGGCGATCGCGAACGGCGTGCAGGCCTTCCGCCGCCCGAAGATCCGCAACGCCCAGACGACGCTGGTGCTCATGGGCTCGATCGCGATCGTGCTGTTCGTCGGGCTCATCACGCTCGCGCTCGTCTCGCACGTGCACTACGCCGAGCGCGCGTGCGACCTGCAGGGCTTCACCGCGTGCGCGACCACACCGCAGCGCTCGCTCATCGCGCAGATCGCCGCCGCGACCTTCGGGGGCGGCAGCGTGCTGTTCTTCGTCGTCCAGGCGACGACGGCCGCGGTCCTGCTCCTCGCCGCGAACACGGCCTTCAACGGCTTCCCGCTGCTCGGCTCGATCCTGGCGCGGGACTCCTACGCGCCGAAGGCCCTGTCGACCCGCGGCGACCGCCTCATCTACTCGAACGGCGTCATCGTGCTCGCGCTCGTCGCGGTCGCGCTGCTCGTGGTCTACCGCGCGAACGTCACGAGTCTCATCCAGCTGTACATCATCGGCGTCTTCGTGTCGTTCACGCTCGGCCAGACCGGCATGGTCCGGCACTGGCTGCGCCTGCTGCGCTCGGACCGCGACGGCAGCGCGGACGAGCCCGTCGACCGCGGACAGGTGTGGCGCTCGCTGACGATCAACGCGATCGGCGCGACCTCCACCTTCGTCGTGCTCGTCGTCGTCACCATCACGAAGTTCACGCACGGCGCCTGGCTCGTGTTCGTGATCATGCCCGTGCTGTTCGTCCTCATGCTCGGCGTGAACCGGTACTACCGCGACGTCTCGCACGAGGTCGAGGCGGACGTCGACACGCAGTTCGGCGCGACCGGCGACCACGCGATCGTCCTCGTCAACACACTCCAGAAGCCGGTGCTCAAGGCGATCGACTACGCCATCGCGGCACAGCACGCCGGACTCGAGGCGGTGCACGTCGCGATCGACGACGCCGAGGCCCGCCGGCTGCAGGAGCAGTGGGTCGAGCACGGGATCGAGGTCCCGCTCACCGTCGTGCCGAGTCCCTACCGCGACATCTCGATGCCGCTGATCCGGTACATCAAGGCGCATCGGGCCGAGCACGGGTCCGAGGTCGTCACCGTCTACACGCCGGTCTTCGTCGTCGGGCACTGGTGGGAGACCCTGCTGCACAACCACCGCGGGCGCCGGATCCGCAAGAAGCTCCTGCTGGTGCACGGGGTGACCGTGGCCCTGGTGCCGTGGCTGCTCGACTCGTCAGAACTGCTCTACGGCCGACGCTCCCGTCCGCTGCCGGGGCAGGAACGCCGCGGTGAGCCGGTCCGGCCGGCCCTCCGCCGCTCGCCGCAGGGCGTGTCCCACCACGACGCACAGGAGGACCGTCTGCTCCGGTCCGTCCAGCGGAACAGCCTGCAGCCGGTGGGATCGCCGGTGCAGCGCGACGGCCTGCAGCCGCGGCGGGCGTCGCGTCCCGCCGGTCCCGCGGAGGGCGTCGACCCGACCCAGTGCACGGGCGAGGTGCACCTCCTCGTCCCCACACCTGCACGCCGTGACGGCGGCCGGTCGTAGCATCGTCGGCGACATGACGATCTCCGACCTGCGCACCTTCGCGACCTTCGACGGCCACGGCGGCAAGGTGTCGAAGCGCGTCGAGGTGCTCGACCACGAACCACCGGTGGCCGGGCCGTACGCCGGACTCGTCGCCGTGCGCGGTGAGCACCCGCTCGGAGCCCTCGACGAACGCCCCGCCGACGACCGCGCCGACCTCGCCCGCGGGGTCGCCAGCATCGGCTGGGTCGACCCGGCCACGCTCCGCGACTGGTACCGACCGGACCGCGTCGTGGTCACGCGGCTCGAGGCACGCCGCTCCGGGCTCGAGTCGGGGCTCTACGCCGACTCGCGTGGCCGCGGTCGCGTGCGGATCGACGGCCTGGAGGGACTGCTCGCCCCCGACGGTCGGCCCGCCTTCCGTGCACTGGCCGGTCCGGTCGACGCCCCGGTGGTCGACGTCCCCCTGCCCACCGACCAGGCGGTGCGCCTGGTCGCCGTGCGCGCCGTCGAGGGTGGTCTCGAGGTCGTGACCACCCCGGTCTCGCCGTTCCTCTCCCCCGGTCGGTACGCCGCGTACGACGCCGAGGTGGTCGGGCTGCCGCCCCGGGCGTCCACCGGGCAGGTGTCCGTGCGGGCGGCGGTGCTCATCGACGGGTCGTTGCACGAGGTCGTCCGGATCGACGAGCGGGCGGCGACGATCTGGATCGAGCAGGGCGGCGACGAGGTGCCGATCGCGACGAGCGGCGTCGGACCGGACCTGGTGCGCTACACGGCGACGCCGGTCTGAGCGCCGCCGTCCGCCTGGTCGGGAGCCCGGTCCGCGTGCCGGCGCACGTCCCCTGGGGGACGCCCTCGCTGCGTGTCGTGTCCGGCGTCGCGCGTAGGTTCAGCGCCATGACCGACGCAGCAGACCAGACCCCCGACGAGTCGCACCAGGGCGAGACCCTGGGCGGCGAGCGTCCCGACCCCTCGACGACCGCGAGCAAGGACCCGGAGCAGTGGGTGACCGGCGACGAGCCCATGACCGGACCACAGCGCAGCTACCTCGACACCCTCGCCCGCGAGGCCGGCGAGGAGCTCCCCGCGGACCTCAGCAAGGCCGAGGCGTCCGAGCACATCGACCGCCTGCAGCAGCAGACCGGGCGCGGCGCGGACTCCTGACGCGACACCCTGTCGCCCGACGCCGGTCCCCGCTGTGGTGGACCGGCGTCGGTCGTTCCTGAGCGTCGGTCCCCGATTCGGCGGACCGACGTCTGGGTGACCCCTGGCCGAGTGCGGACAATCCCCCGAGGGCCTCGGGTCGATGACACGTCACCGCATAGCGTCGTCGCCATGCGAACGACATCGACCTCCATCGGCCTGACCGCGCTCCGCATCGTCCTCGGCGTGGTGTTCACCGCGCACGGCGCCCAGAAGTTCGCGCAGGGGATCCCCGGCGTCGCGCAGGGCTTCTCGGGCATGGGCGTCCCGCTCGCCGAGGTCGCGGCACCCCTCGTCGCCGGCCTCGAGCTCGTCGGCGGGATCCTGCTCGTGGTCGGCGTCGCGACTCGGGTCGTCGGACTGCTGCTCGCGGTCGACATGGTCGTCGCGGGCCTGCTCGCCCACGCGACCGCGGGGTTCTTCGCCCAGGACGGCGGCTTCGAGTACGTGCTCGTGCTCGCCGTCGCCTCGCTCGCGATCGCCCTGACCGGGCCCGGGCAGTTCTCGCTCGACGCCCTCGTCCTGCGCTCGGCACGGCGGAAGCGGGGCGTGCCGGAGCCGCTCGCGGCGTGAGCCCTGGTCACCTCTCCGACCGGCCGACGGGGGACGCCGATGGGCAGGTGGGGAACGGGGTACATGGTAGAGTGATCGGCAGATTTCAAACCACGAACCGTTCGGTTCCCCGGGTGGCAACCATGCACCCGCCAGGACCGGACCAGAGCCGATCACGAGGGGGTCACGCATGGGGCGCGGCCGTCAGAAGGCAAAGCACACCAAGGTCGCCCGGGAGCTGAAGTACTTCAGTCCGGACACGAACTACGGTGCGCTCGAGCGAGAGCTCTCCGCCGGGCAACACTCGGACGAGAACTCCTACGTCGACCGCTGGGCTGACCAGTACGGTGAGGAACCGGGCGACGACGAGGACGAGTTCGAGCCCCAGCAGGACCAGGACAAGTCCGCCTGACCCGGACCGTCGACGCCGCGCACCCTCCGGGGTCGCGCGGCGTCGTCGTGTGCGCGGGCTCCGGCGGTCGGCGGGCACGTCCAGCTCGCTGGGCTCGAGCCCTGGTCGCACGACTTGCCACTCACCTTCGACATGAGCGGCAGTTCGCGCGACCCGAACGATCGCACGCGGCAGGTCGTGCGACCAGGACGGCCGCGCCGGCACCGGTGGAACATCGCCGACGCCGGCCCGAGCGGGTCGACCTCGCCGCACCACCGCACGCGGCGGCGAGCTTCGGTCGCAGGACTTGCCGCTCACCTTCGACATGAGCGGCAGTTCGCGCGACCGGAACGACCGCACGCGGCAGGTCGTGCGACCAGGACGGCCGCTCCGGTACCGGTGGAACATCGCCGACGCCGTCAGCTCGGCGCAGACGGTGACGCCGCGCGACCGCACGACGCCGTCAGCTCGGCGCGACCGTACGACGCCGCGCGGCCGACGAGGTCGGGGCGGTGCGCCTCAGCCCGCGTAGGAACCGACGAGCCGGACCGCTCCCCCGTCGACGCCCTTGGCGCCCTGCTCGAACCCGTCCAGGTCCCGCGCCGAGGTCGACACCGTGCCGACCGTCCACGCGGGCAGCCCTGCGGCCCGCAGGTCGTCGAGCACCGCCGATGCCGAGGACGCCGCGACGACCGCGAACATCCCGATGCCGAGGTTCCAGGTGCCCTCGGTGTCCTCCACCGGTGTCCCCGCCATGTCCGCGAGCACCCGGAACACCGTCGGGGGCGTCCACGTCGAGCGCTCGACCTCGACCCAGGTGCCGACGGGCAGCACCCGCGCGAGGTTCGCGGCGATGCCACCACCGGTGACGTGGGACAGCGAGTGGACGACGCCGGGTCGGGCGTCGAGCAGGTCGAGCAGCTGCGCGGTGTACAGCCGGGTGGGCTCGAGCAGGGCCTCGCCCACCGAGACCCCCGCTCCGAACTCCGGCAGCTGGTCGGTGTAGCCGATGCCCTTGCCGGACAGGATGTGCCGGACGAGCGAGTACCCGTTCGAGTGCAGCCCGGAGGACTCGATCGCCACGACGACGTCGCCGTCCTCGACGAGGTGCGCGCCGAGCTGGCGTCCGGCCTCGACGACACCGGTCGCGGCACCCGCCACGTCGTAGTCGTCCGGCCCGAGCAGCCCCGGGTGCTCCGCCGTCTCGCCGCCGACCAGGGCGGTCCCGGTCGCCGAGCAGCCGCGGGCGATGCCGGCGACGATGTCGGCGATGCGGTTCGGCACGACCCGGCCGCAGGCGATGTAGTCCGTCATGAAGAGCGGCTTCGCGCCGACCACGACGATGTCGTCGACGACCATGCCGACGAGGTCCTGGCCGATCGTGTCGTGCTTGTCGATCGCCTGCGCGATGGCGACCTTCGTGCCGACGCCGTCGGTCGACGTCGCGAGCAGCGGACGCTCGTAGTCCTTGAGGAACGAGACGTCGTAGAGCCCGGCGAACCCGCCGACACCACCGAGCACCGATGGGTTGTGGGTCGCCGAGACGGCGGACTTCATGAGTTCGACGGCCAGGTCACCGGCGGCGGTGTCGACACCGGCGGCAGCGTACGGGTTCGGCATGCGTGGTCCTCCGCGGAGCATGGCAGACTTGTTCGGTACCACCCGATCCTACGGTCTGGAGCACTCCGCGAATGTGCGGCATCGTCGGCCTCGTTGCGCAGGGGCCCGTCAACCAATCCATCTACGACGCCCTGCTGCTCCTGCAGCACCGGGGCCAGGACTCGACGGGCATCGCCACGGTCGAGGGTCGCGTCCACCACATGCACAAGACGCGTGGGCACGTCCGTGAAGCATTCCGCACCCGCGACATGCGTGCCCTGCTCGGCACGATGGGCCTCGGACACGTCCGGTACGCCACGAAGGGCGTCGCGAGCAACGAGGAAGAGGCCCAGCCGTTCTACGTGAACGCGCCCTACGGCATCGTGCTCGTGCACAACGGCAACCTGACGAACACCCGCGAGCTCACCCGCGAGCTGTTCGACATCGACCGCCGTCACCTCAACACGACGAGCGACACCGAGCTGTTGGTCAACGTCCTGGCGCACGAGCTCCAGGGCCAGGTCCGCGGCAGCGAGCTCGACGCCGGTCAGGTGTTCGACGCGGTCGAGCGCGTGCACGAGCGCGTCGAGGGCTCCTACGCCACGATCGCCACGATCGCCGGACACGGCCTGCTGGCGTTCCGCGACCCGTACGGCATCCGACCGCTGATCCTCGGCCACAAGTTCGACGAGGCCGGGCAGCCGGAGTGGGTCGTCGCGAGCGAGTCCCTCGTGCTCGAGTCCGGCGGCTACGAGGTCGTCCGCGACATCGCTCCGGGCGAGGCCGTGTTCATCGAGATGAACGGCCAGATGCACGCCCGCCAGTGCGCGAAGGACCCGCGCCTGGTGCCGTGCTCGTTCGAGTACGTCTACCTCGCGCGTCCCGACTCCGTCATGAACGGCATCTCGGTGTACGACGCCCGCCTCCGTCTCGGCAACCGCCTGGCCGACACGATCGCGCAGTACGCCCCGACCGGGGACATCGACGTGGTCATGCCGATCCCGGACTCGTCCCGACCCGCGGCCATGCAGGTCGCGCAGAAGCTCGGCATCGACTACCGCGAGGGCTTCTTCAAGAACCGCTACGTCGGCCGCACGTTCATCATGCCCGGGCAGGCGGAGCGCAAGCGTTCGGTGCGCCAGAAGCTCAACGCGATGTCGTCCGAGTTCAAGGGCAAGAACATCCTGATCGTCGACGACTCGATCGTCCGCGGCACCACGAGCCGCGAGATCGTCGAGATGGCGCGAGCAGCCGGTGCGAACGAGGTCACGTTCACGAGCGCCGCTCCCCCGGTCCGGTACCCGCACGTGTACGGCATCAACATGCCGACCCGCGCCGAGCTGATCGCGCACGACCGGAAGATCCCGGAGATCAACCGCGTGCTCGGCAGCGACCACCTCATCTACCAGGAGGTCGCGGACATGCGTGACGCGATCATCGAGGGCTCGGACGTCACCGACCTCGAGATGAGCTGCTTCACCGGTGAGTACGTCACCGGCACGGTGAGCCCGGAGTACCTGTCGTGGGTGGAGGCGAACCAGCTCAGCTGAGTCGCGTCGCCACGGCGACCACGGAACGGACGGGAGGCTCCCCACCAGCTGGTGGGGAGCCTCCCGTCCGTCGTGCGGTGCAGACCGTCAGTGGTCGGTACGTTCCGCGGGTCCGCCCGCGTCACCGTGCTCCTCGACCTCGCCGTCGACGGTCTCCTCGGCCGGCTCGACCTCGACGCGCTCCGCCGTCAGGCGGGCGGCGCGGCGGGCGAACACGCGGTCGAGGACGATCGCCACGACGGCCCCGACGAAGGCGCCGATCGTGACACCCCAGAGCGAGAAGTAGCCGACCAGCGTGCCGAAGTCGGCGTCCTGCTGGTCGCCGCGGTCGATGTCCATGGTGAGCGTCACGACCAGCAGGGTCGCGAGGAAGCCGAGCACCGCGCCGCCGACGATGAACACGCCGAACTTCGGTGCGCGGCGGATGGTGACCTCGTCCGCCGAGCTGACGGCGCTCGGAGCCGGCGTCGCGGCCGGCGCTGCCGGGCGGTCTTCGGGTCGGTCGGTGTCGCTCACCCGACCATTGTCCCCCACTGTGGGACGTCCGTCGGCCTGTTGCGCGTCGACCGATCCAGGGCATGATGTCCCTACCGGTCGGTATCCACGGAACGCAGTCCGTCGGACACCGACCACCCGGTCGAGGACGATGTCGGAGCCCGGGAACGGGATCCGTGAGCCGGGGGGAGCAGGCGGACGACCAGGAACGGGAGGTGACGGGGTGCACGAACAGTCCGTCCGTGGGCGTCGCCGCCCCCGCACGCCCGGACGTGTCCCGTGGCCGATCGTGCAGCGCCGCGAGGAGGACCGCGCGGTCTCCGTCGTCGCCGAGCACCGCTGGAGCGTCGCGATCGTCGGCGCACCGGGGCTCGGCAAGACCTCCACCGCCGCCCGTGTGACCGACCGCGTCGCTCGCCGTGACCCCACCGGTCGCACGGTCGTCGTGCCGATCACCGCGGTCGAAGCCGGTCGCTCGATGCCGTTCGGTGCCGTGGCGGACCGCTTCGGTGAGCTGCCGGCGGCCCTGGCGGACCTGGTCGACGACGCCTCGGCCGCACGCCGCTTGCGCGAGACCGACGACCTGGCCGACCGCGACGTCGTGCTGCGCGTCGACGACGCCGACCACCTCGACGCCATCTCGGCTCGGTACGTCGCCTGGCTCGTCCGCGACCAGGGTGCGCGGCTCGTGCTGACGTGCCGCGACTTCACCGCACTGTCGGAGCCGCTCCGCGCACTGTGGCAGGACGACCTGCTCGAGCGCATCGACCTCGCCCCGCTCGACCTGCACGAGACCGGCGAGGTCGTCGCACAGGCACTCGGCGCGCAGCTCGAGACCGCCTCGACCGAGCGCGTGCACCGGGCGACCGCCGGCAACCCGCTGTACCTGCGCGAGGTCGTCCGCGCGGCACTGACGTCCGGGGCACTCGACCAGACCGCGACGGGCTGGTACTGGCGCGGCCGGGTCACCGCGTCGAACAGCCTGGCGGACATGTACCGCACCGAGCTCGGCGCGCTGCCCGAGGACCTCCGTGACGTCGTCGACATCGTCGCGCTCGCCGACCCGATCCCGCTCGTCCGACTGCTCGGGATGGTGTCCGGCGGCGATGTCGACCGGGTCGTCGCGCTGGGCCTGGTCGCCGTCGACTCCGCCGAGGACGGCACGAGCATCGTCCGGTCGTCCCACCCGCTCGTGGGCGAGGTCGTCCGTGGCCTCGTGCCGGTCGCGCGGCGCACGGCACTGTTCGCGCGCGCCAACGCCTTCCGGACCGCCCGGCCGGAGGGAGCGCCGCCCGCCGCCCGGCTCCGCGCCGCGCTCTGGTCGCTCGAGTGCGGTGTGCTGCCGTCGGTCGGCCAGCTCATCGACGCCACCCAGGTCGCCGTCCGGCTGCAGGAGCACGAGAGCGCCGTCGCCCTGGCCTCGGCCGCACTGCGCACCGCGCTCACGGCCACCGAGCGGGTCACCGCCCTCTGCCTGCGGTCCATCGCGCACTCGTACAGCACGGGTCGTGAGGCCGGTCGCGCCGACGCGGAGGCCGCGTGGGACCTCGCCCGGAAGCGCGCCGGCGAGATCGACGACGCCGTCGTGGTCGAGGCGTGCGAGACACTGGCGAACATCCGGCAGTTCCACGACGACGACGTCGACGCCGCCGTGGCACTCTCCGAGGCCCTGGCGCCCCTCGTCGGTCCGGAGACGGCCGAGCACGTCCGGCTGCTCCGGCTCGCCCACCTGGGTTGGGGCGGTCGGTTCGCCGAGGTCCGGGCGGAGATCGAGCGGTCGCGCATCCTCCAGCAGCCGACCGTGCCCGTGTCGCTCCTGTGCCTCGCGCCGTGCGTCACCATGGCACTCGCGACCGAGGGCCGGCTCGAGGAGGCCGCCGCGTTCGCGCGTCGGGCGATCGCCACCGCCGTCGAGCACGTCGAGGCCGCCCCGTGGGGCGTCGGCGAGAACGTCTCGGTGCTGCACCAGGTGCAGGTCTGGCGCGGGGACATGGCCGACCTGGTCACCGAGATCCCGGTCCGACGCGGCAGCCCGTTCCTGAAGTACGACTTCACGCTCGAGCTGATCGGCCTGGGCAACCACGCGATCGGCCAGCGACGGTGGGACGACGCGATCGCCGCGTTCTCGGCGGCGTGCGAGCGCTACGACGTGGCCGACCACGGCGGGTTCGCTGCCTACCCCTGGGCACGACTGGCCATGGCGTACGCGTACGCCGGCGACACCGAGCGCGCAGCGGCGGCGCTCGAGCGCGCCCGCACCACACCGGGCCGCGCGATGCGGATCACCGGCGAGCAGGTGGCGGTGTCGATCGCCTGGACCGAGACGGTGCTCGGCAACCCGGCCGGACTCCGACACGCGGACGAGATCATCGAGCGCAGCACCCGTGACGGGTCGTGGCTGCACGTGATGTACGCGGTGACGCAGCACTACACGCACGACATGACGTCCGGGCGGGACACCACCGCGTCGCTCGCCCGCATGCGCGAAGCCGCAGCGCGCGTCGACGGTCCCCTCGCCCGCGCGGTCGTCGAGTACGCGGACGCCGAGCTCGCCGGCGACCGGACGCGGGTCGTGGCGGCGCAGGGGGTCCTCGCCGCGCACGGGATGGCCGTGTCCGCCGGTCTGGTCCGCCCACCGCTGACGAACCGGGAGTACGAGGTCGCGGAACTCGCGGCGCAGGGCCTGAGCAACCGGCGGATCGCGGAGACGCTGAGCCTGAGCGTGCGGACGATCGACGCGCACATGTCGCGGATCTTCGCGAAGTGGGACGTGCACGCGCGGTCGGAGCTGGTGGAGCTGCTCGGCGCCCGCTGACCACGCGTCGGCGTCCTGATGGTCGTCCGGCGGCGTCCTGAACCGCCTCGGAAGCTGACGCAGGGTCAGGAAAGGTCCCCGATGGGACCGCGATCGTTGCGGTTTGCAGCACGACTCGCCGTACCGGTTGACAACGAAGGCAGCATGTCGCGTACCTTGAACCCTGTCGCCGGGTTCGGACCCGTTCGGGTCGGGTCCGAATCCCGGCGACTTCGACGTTACGCGGGTGGTCCTGTCGGTCACATCGGTAGGACCTACCTAAGTCGGTGAGTCAGGCTGTACGACCCGGCCGAGCGCCCCGGCTGCCGGGTCACCCGGCCGCGCGACCGCAGCGGCGCGACCGGCGTCAGACCGCGGTACGGACCGGCAGGAACGCCGTCAGGTCGGCCCGGGAGCCGGACGCGCTGACCCGCGACGCCGCCAGGGCCTCGTCCCACCGCAGCTCGCCCAGCGCCAGGGCCAGCCAGGTCGTGGCGTCGGTCTCCACCACGTTCGGCGGGGTCCCCCGTGTGTGCCGTGGACCGGGGACCGCCTGCACCGCGGCGAAGGGCGGGACGCGGACCTCGACGCTGTTGCCGGGGACGTCGTCGGCCAGGCGCTGCAGGGTCCACCGCACCGCGGTCGCGACGTCCGACCGGACGGTCGAACCCGCGCGCACGGCGGCGAGCGCGGAGCGTCCTGCGGCGTCCTCGATCCTCTTCGGCGGCATGTCCACAGGCTAGCCGTCGCATCGCGGACGGCGTGTCGCGCTCGGTAGGCTTGCCGCGTGCGAATCCTCGTCCTCGGTTCCGGTGCCCGCGAGCACGCGATCATCACGGCCCTCCTCGCAGAGCGGGCCGGACACGTCATCACGGTGGCCCCCGGCAACGCCGGCATCGCCGCCGACGTCGAGACCGTGTCGCTCGACCCCACGAACGGCGAGCTGATCGCCGAGTACGCGATCGAGAACGGCGTGGAGCTCGTGGTCGTCGGGCCCGAGGCGCCGTTGATCGCCGGGGTCGCCGACCCGCTCCGGACCCGGGGCATCCCGGTGTTCGGCCCGAGCCGTGCGGCCGCCCAGCTCGAGGGGTCGAAGGCGTTCGCGAAGCGCATCATGGCCGAGGCCGGGGTCCCGACCGGACGCCCCGTGTACGCCGGCACGGTGGACGAGGCCGTGGCCGCGATCGACGAGCTCGGGGCACCGTACGTGGTCAAGGCCGACGGGCTCGCCGCGGGCAAGGGCGTCCTGGTGACCGAGGACCGGCAGGCGGCCGTCGACCACGCCACGTACTGGCTGCAGCACGGCCGCGTGGTGGTCGAGGAGTTCCTCGACGGCGAAGAGGTCTCGCTGTTCTTCCTGAGCGACGGGCACGACGTCCGGGCACTCAGCCCCGCACAGGACCACAAGCGCCTGGGCGACGGGGACACCGGTCCGAACACCGGCGGCATGGGCGCCTACTCCCCGCTCCCGTGGCTCGCCGAGCGGTGGGAGTCCGAGCAGGCGTTCGTCGCCGAGGTCACCGAGCTCGTGGCGCTCCCCACCGTCCGTCGACTCGAGCACGAGGGGACGCCGTTCATCGGCCTGCTCTACTGCGGGCTCATCGTGACCGAACAGGGCGTCCGCGTCATCGAGTTCAACGCCCGCTTCGGCGACCCGGAGACCCAGGTCGTGCTCCCCCGCCTGACCACGCCGCTCAGCGCCCTGCTGACGGCGGCCGCGACCGGACAGCTCGCGTCGGCTCCGCAACCGGCGTTCAGCACCGACGTCGCGGTCACGGTGGTGCTCGCGAGCGAGGGCTACCCGGAGAACCCGCACACCGGTCGGGTCATCACCGGCATCGACGCTGCCGAGGCGCGCGAGGGCGTGTCCGTGGCGCACGCCGCGACCGCCGTGCTCGACGACGACCTCGTCGCCACCGGCGGCCGGGTGCTGAGCGTCGTCGCGACGGGCACCGACTTCGCACAGGCCCGGGAGCGCGCCTACGCCGGACTCGGCGACATCGCGCTCCAGGGGGCGCAGTACCGCACCGACATCGCCGCGAAGGTCGCACGGTGACGGCCGTGTCCGAGCTGCCCGGCTGGCGGCACGTCTCGTCGGGCAAGGTCCGCGAGCTCTACGTGCCCGCGGGCGTCGACGACGTCGCGAGCGCGTCGGAGCTGCTGCTCGTCGCCTCGGACCGGGTCAGCGCCTACGACTTCGCACTCGAACCCCCGATCCCCGGCAAGGGCGAGCTCCTGACACGGCTGTCGCGCTTCTGGTTCGACCGCATCGCGGACGTCCCGAACCACCTGGTCGACCCCGGTGCCGGCGGGACCCCGGTGCCGGAGTCCGTGGCCGCCAGGTCCATGCACGTGCTGCCGCTCGCCATGTTCCCGGTCGAGTGCGTCGTCCGGGGGTACCTGGTCGGCAGCGGTTGGGCGGAGTACCGCGAGACGCAGAGCGTGTGCGGTGTCCCCCTGCCCGCGGGGCTGTCCGAGGGCGACCGCCTGCCAGAGCCGATCTACACCCCGGCCTACAAGGCGCCGCAGGGCGAGCACGACGAGAACATCTCCTTCGAGCAGACCGTCGAGCTCGTCGGGCGCGAGGACGCCGAGGCCCTCCGCGACCTGTCGCTGCGCGTCTACGGTGAGGCGGCGGCGATCGCCCTCGAGCACGACGTCGTGATCGCCGACACGAAGTTCGAGTTCGGCCGCGACACCGACGGCACGATCCGGATCGCGGACGAGGTCCTGACCAGCGACTCCAGCCGCTACTGGGACGCCCGCTCCGGCAGCCGCACGGACTCGTTCGACAAGCAGATCGTGCGCGACTGGCTCAGCGCGAACTGGGACCGTCAGGGCACCCCGCCGGTGCTGCCGGCGGAGATCGTGGACCGCACGGCCGCCCG
This sequence comes from Curtobacterium sp. P97, assembly GCF_023712445.1. Taxonomy (NCBI): domain Bacteria; kingdom Bacillati; phylum Actinomycetota; class Actinomycetes; order Micrococcales; family Microbacteriaceae; genus Curtobacterium; species Curtobacterium sp. P97. The sequence goes on from NZ_JAMAYF010000017.1 coordinate 53,152, forward strand.
CTACGCGGAGCTCATCGAGCGCCTCGGCGCCTGACCGCCGGGCCGGCGTCGCGGCCCGGCCGGGTGCGTCCCGCCACGCGTCCGCCGATCACGGATCGCGCCCCGGCACGGACGTCGCGCCCTCGCACGGACGTCGCGCCCCGCCACAGCAGGGTGTGTCGTCCGCAGCGGAGCGCGACGTGACCGGGTGCCGGCCGGGAGGCGCGTGGCGGGGCCGCCGCGCGCCTCCCGTCCGACCACATGACGACCGACGACCGACGACCGCCGGTCGCCGGTCGCCGTGGCTCAGTCGCGGACGAGCACGACGACCGTCAGGTCGTCACCTGGGTCGTGCTCGAGCGCGCGGGCGCGGACCCGACCCAGGAACGCGTCGATCTCGGGCTCCTCGCGCCACAGGGCCCCGAGCCGGGACAGCGACTGCAGCGTCGAGTCCCAGAGTTCGAGCGCACCGTCGCTGACGAGCACGAGGACGTCACCCTGCTCGAGCACGAGCGACCCCGACGACCGGGTGAGCCCGGCCGGGTGCAGGCCGATCGGCAGGTCGTTCGACAGGAGCGTCCGTTCACGGCCGTCCGCACGCATCTGCAGGACGAGGCCGTGCCCGGCGTCGACGAAGTCCATCCGCCCGCTGGTCGGATCGAGCCGGCCGTGGAACATGGTGGCGAACGACTCGGCACGGCCGAGGTCCGGCGCGACCTGCTCGTCCAGGGCGGCGATCGCCCGCCCGGGCTCCTCGTCCGGCCGCGCGAGGAGCGCTCCGCGGATCGTCGCCGCCAGCAGCCCGGCGGACATGCCCTTGCCCATCACGTCCGCGACCGTCAGGTGCAGGGCGTCACCGGCGAGGTGCCACTCGTGCAGGTCGCCGGAGACCACCCCGTGCGGGACCGACATGCCGCCGATCCGGTACCCCGGCACCGTGACCGGCGTGGGCTGCAGCCCGGCGAGGACGTTCCGGAGGCGGTCCTCGTCCGCGCCGGCCGCGAGCTCGCGCTCCGCCCACACGCCGAGCTCCTCGAGCAGCGCCAGGTCGTCGGGCTCCAGCGTCCGGGGCTGCGGGTCGACCAGGCAGAGCGTGCCGACCTTGACGTGGTCGTCGCCGACGCGGAGCGGCACACCGGCGTAGAAACGCACGTTGGGGTCCTCGACGACCATCGGCATGTCGGCGTACCGGTCGTCGGCGCGGGCATCCGGTACGACGATCGGACCGGCCTGGTCGAGCGTGCGGCCGCAGAACGTGTCTCGGAGCGGGATGGTCGGCCCGAACACGGCGTCGCTCTGCTGCGACTTGATGGTGAGGACCTCGGTGGCGGCGAGGTTGAGGAAGGAGCCCGAGACACCGAACGCCTCGCGGGCGATCCGCGTGATGCGCTCGAAGCGTTCCTCGGGCCCGCCGTCGACGACGTCGAGCGCGGCGACGAGGGCCGCGCGGCGGACGGCGTCGGGCGATGATCCGGCGGAGGTCGGTGAGGTCCCCTGGTGCATGCCCTCCACGCTACTGGTCCGCCGTGGGAGCGCCCCTCCCCAGAACGGTGGACCCGGGAGCGCGCGACCGGATCCGCCGGACACGCGCCTCCGTCGGACGCGCGTACCCTCGGCACGGTGATCCGTCGTGCTCCGCTCGTGCTCGCCCTCGGCGCTGCCGCCGCGCTCTCGCTGACGGGGTGCGGCGCCCACGACTCGACCGGGCAGATCTCGGTGACCGTGTCGTCGAACGCTGCGGATCGCCCCTACGAGGTGAAGGTCTTCGCCGCGACCGGCAAGCTGTCCGAGCACCAGCGGGTGTTCCCGGGAGGCACCGCGGACTTCGCCGGGGTCCCGCTCGGCGACGTCACGGTGCGGGCCGGCGACCTGTGCTCCGTCCGGACGATGGTGTCGGGCGACGACGTCACGCGGGTCACGCTCAGCACGACCCGGCTGCTGACCGGCCACCGCGTCCGGCCGACCCGGCTGCAGGCCCGTCCACCGCGCTGCGCGGGATCCCTCACCGCGGGTCGGGCACCGCGTCCCACTCCTCGCCGTACCGGCCGAGCACGCTCCACCGCGTGACCGGCCAGGTCACGACGAACGCCCGGCCCACGACGTCGGCCGTCGGCACCGTCCCGTGGATGCGCGAGTCGGCCGACTCGTACCGGTTGTCGCCCATCACCCAGATCCGCCCCGCGGGCACGGTGACGTCGAAGTCCTCCGCCGAGACACGGTCCACGTCGGACGGCCGGACCACGTACGGCTCGTCGACCGCGTGGCCGTTCACGGACAGCCGTCCCTGGGCATCGCAGCACGACACCCGGTCGCCCGGCAGCCCGATCACCCGCTTGATGAGGTCGTCGCCCTGCTCGCTGGTCAGCCAGTCGCCCGGGTCGCGGAAGACCACGACGTCGCCCCGGCGGAGCGGCGCGACGCCCGGCACGAGCTCGTTCACCAGCACGTTGTCCCCGATCAGCAGCGTGCGCTCCATCGAGCCCGACGGGATCGAGAACGCCCGCACCAGGTAGGCCTTCACCAGGAAGGACGCCAGCAGCGCGACGACCACGATGACCGCCAGGTCGCGGACGAAGCGCCACCCGGACCGCACCGGTCGTCCGGCACGCGACTCGTCGGTCTGCTCGCTCAATGCGTCACCACCACCTTCACCAGGCCGATCACGAAGGCCACCGCGGCGAGCACGATGCCACCCCAGAGCCCGAGGAACGTCGGACGCCGTCCGCTGAACCGCTGCAGGAACACCCCGACCATCCCGATGCGGACGACGAGGATGACGATCGCCGCGGTCTGCGCCCACTGCGCCGGCAGCCAGTCCGCCCACGCGACGGCGTAGAGCACCGCGGGGATGAGGCCGGAGGTCGCGATCGGGTTCGCGTCGCGCAGGATCGCCCCGATCGTCTCCCGGTGCTCGGCGTCGTCACCGGTGTCGCCGATGGTGTGCGCCACGAGGTGGGACAGCACGTGCGCCAGGTACGTCAGCACCGCCGTCGCGAGCACCGTGAGCACCGCTGCCCCGTGCTCGATCTGCTCCGGCCCCACCGCGATCGCGACCGCGAGCACGGTGATGTTGCCGTAGATGTACGACGACATGCGGTCGCGCAGACGGTCGACCGGGAAGGTCGCCAGGTCGGGTCGGCGGGAGGGCGGCATGCTCCCATCCTGGCCCTGCCGCGCCGCGCCGGGCCGACGGGATCCCGTGTGCGATGCCATCCTGGTCGGGCGACGCACCGACGCGTCGCCCGGACGGGAGGCACGACCCATGACCCACGGACCGCTCACCAGCAGACCGCTCGCCCTGGTGACGGGCGTCGGCCGCCGCGCCGGGATCGGTGCCGCGATCGCGACGCGGCTCGCCGCCGACGGTTGGGACCTCGCCCTCTCGTGGTGGGGGCCGTACGACGCGCGCGTGCACGGCGCGGCCGACCCCGACGGGGTGGACGCGGTGGTCGCGGAGGCCGAGCGTGCGGGGGCACGGGTGACGCGCCTCCCGGTCGACCTGGCCGACCCCGAGCAGGCGGCCGCGCTCGTCGGCCGCGCCGAGGCAGAGGCCGGCGTGCCGGTGACCGCCGTGGTGATGTCGCACTGCGAGTCGGTCGACTCGGACTTCGCGACCACGACGGTGGAGTCGTTCGACCGGCACCTGGCGGTGAACGTGCGCGCGCCGTTCCTCGTCGTGCAGGCGTACGCGCGGCGGCTCCGCGAGGGTGCAGCCGTACCGGAGGACCGCCGTCGCATCGTCGCGCTGACGAGCGACCACGTCGGGTTCAACCTGCCGTACGGCACGAGCAAGGGCGCACTCGACCGGTTGATCGTCGGGGCTGCCCTCGAGCTCGGTGACGTGCGGGTGAGTGCGAACCTGGTGAACCCGGGCCCGAACGACACCGGGTGGATGACCGACGAGATCCGCCGGGCCGCCGTCGCGCAGACCCCGCTCGGGCGCCCGTCGATGCCGACCGACACCGCGGCGCTCGTCGGGTTCCTGCTCGGGCCGGACGGCGGGTGGGTGAACGGCCAGTTGCTCAAGACGGACGGCGGGTTCAGCGCGAAGTAGCGCGCGGACCGATTTGGTTGACGCGTCAACCAAATCGGCGCACACTGGTGCCATGCACACGCAGGACCTCCTCGCCGCGGACACCGGGATGGGCGCCGTCACGCTCCGGGTCGCCGACCTCGACACGATGGTCGCCTACTACCGCGACGGCGTCGGCCTGACGGTGCTGACGAACGCGGGCGGGACCGCCGTGCTCGGTCGTGGGTCGACGCCGATCGTCGTCCTCGAGCACGCCCCCGCGATGCGGCACGCCGCTCCGCACGAGGCCGGGCTCTTCCACACCGCGATCCTGTTCGACACGCAGG
>NZ_JAMAYF010000177.1:0-422 GCF_023712445.1 Curtobacterium sp. P97
CTCTGACATGGCGTGGATTTGGTGGCGACCGCGCGCCCGGTTATGGCGTATGGTCGCTGCCATCAGCCCGTCACGCGAGGCAGCTTCACTCGTCAGGCAGGTCACCGGCAAATAGCCTTTCAGCGTTTTTTTCAGCGCGGCTTTGCTGCAGGCCAGCTCATGGCGGTGAAAACCATCGACAATCGTATACGCCTGTGGGCGTTGCTGGATGACGACGACCGGCTGGGTAAAGCCGTCGGCCTCCAGCGACGTTTGCAGCAGACGCTTCTCCGGCGGCGCCACGTTATTCGGGTTGTAATCGTTGGGGGCGACCAGCTCCTGTTTGACCCACAGCACGCAGTCGACGGGCTGCGAGCGGAAGGGGCTGTAGTGGTGGAGCACCTGGCGAAACGCGTTGATAGCCTCAATGCGCGCCTCGTCAT
>NZ_JAMAYF010000178.1:0-421 GCF_023712445.1 Curtobacterium sp. P97
CTCTTCATGCCGTGCGTGCGGGCGGCGTAGCGGTCGGCCAGCGGGTCCAGCCGCGGGTGACGCGCCGGGACCGGGACCGACGCGCTGACCGAGGGGTCAGGCGTCAGGGAGGACATTGCCGAAGTGTACGGAGGGTCGCTGACGGAACCGCTCAGGCAGGGGTGGACAGCTGGTACGTGCCGGTCGGCGGGTCGGCCTCGGCGGGCAGGAACAGCCGCTGGACGGCGGCGAGCACGCTGGAGGCGACGGTGCTGCGCAGCCGGGCGTCGAGCAGCAGCTGGCGGTCGACCGGGTGCGACAGGTACCCGCAGTCGATCCGGATGGCCGGCATGCGGGTGAGCCGCAGCAGGTCCCACGTCTTGGCGTGCGAGCCGCAGTCGAGCATGCCGGTGCGGGCGATCACCTCTCGCCGCAGCAGGTT
>NZ_JAMAYF010000179.1:0-420 GCF_023712445.1 Curtobacterium sp. P97
GTCCGGCGAGCAGAACGTGCCGCTCGAGAACAAGGAGCGCGTCGAGATCCTGAAGGGCCTCGCGGGCATCGACAGCGGCGTCGTCGCGCCGGGCGGCGTGATCAACTTCGTGACCAAGCGCTCCGCGAACGTGGCGAGCGTGACGGGCGGCGTCGACAGCCGCGGCTCGACGTCGGCGGCCGTCGATCTCGGCCGGCGCTTCGGCCCCGACCATCAGTTCTGGTTCCGGATCAATGCGGCGAAGGAGAACATGCACTCCTATATCGACGGCACGAACGGGCGACGCACGTTCGGCTCGATCGCCGCCGACTGGGACATCAGCCCGCGCGCGAGCCTGCAGCTCAATGCCGAATTCCAGCAATGGATCCAGCGTTCCGCGCCCGGTTACCAGTTGCTCGGCGGCACCGTCGTGCCGTCGGT
>NZ_JAMAYF010000180.1:0-420 GCF_023712445.1 Curtobacterium sp. P97
GATCAGGCGCACGGCCGGGAACGTGCGGCGCACGAATTCGAATGCCTGCTGCGGCAGCGCCTCGCCGCCGAACGCGAGCACGCGCAATGCCGGCGGCACGCCGTCGCGCGCGGCGACGGCCGCGAATTCACGCAGGTACGCAGGCGGAAACGCGGCGACGTTGACTGCTTCGCGCACCATCAGCGCATGCGCGTCGACCGGCGCGAACGGCTGCGGCGGCGCGACGACGATGCCGGCGCCGACCGCGAGCGGCGCGAGCCAGCATTCGTGCGCGGCGTCGAAGTTGACCGACGCGAAATGCAGCAGACGGTCGCCGGCCTCGATCGGCAGCGCGGCGGCAAGCGCGTCGCAGTGCGCGGCGAGCGGCCCGTGCTCGACGACCACCGCCTTCGGCGTGCCGGTCTAGCCCGACGTATAGAT
>NZ_JAMAYF010000181.1:0-419 GCF_023712445.1 Curtobacterium sp. P97
CAGCCGGTCGACCGTCGCCACGTGCTCGGCCAGCTGCTCGTTCAGGCGCCGGAGGTCGGCCTCGCGGCGCTGCTCGGTGCTGACGTCGCGGACGACGGTGAGCCGACCACCGCGGCGACCGCGCCCGACCGGCACCGTCTGCACGTCGAGCCAGAGGTCCTCGGCCATGCGCACGACGGCGTGCCCGGCGGAGTAGGTGCCGTCGGTGGCCCGCCCGTCGGGCAGCACCGCGGCGAGCAGGTCGGGTCCCACCAGGGCGCCGAAGGGCGTGCCCAGCACGTCGGTGACGTCAGGCCTCACCCGGCGCAGCAGCCGCCGGGCAGCCGGGTTGAGGTCCACCAGCCGGCCGTCCCGGTCGCTCACCAGCACCGCGTCGGTCATGGTCTCGACCACCTGGTCGCGGGCCACCGGGACCACCT
>NZ_JAMAYF010000182.1:0-418 GCF_023712445.1 Curtobacterium sp. P97
GTGCTGGCCGCGGCCGCCGAGGGCGAGGTCGACTTCACCCTCGCCGACATCGACGCCATCTCCCGCCGCGTGCCGTGCCTGGCGAAGGTCTCGCCGAACTCCGACTTCCACATGGAGGACGTCCACCGCGCCGGCGGCATCCCGGCCATCCTCGGCGAGCTGCGCCGCGGCGGCATGCTGCACGAGGACGTCCACGCCGTCCACGCCGGCTCGCTGGCCGAGTGGCTGGACCGGTGGGACATCCGCGGCGGGGCTGCGTCCGACGAGGCGCTCGAGCTCTTCCACGCCGCCCCGGGCGGGGTGCGCACCACGCAGGCGTTCTCCACCGCCAACCGGTGGAGCTCGCTGGACACCGACGCGGCCGAGGGCTGCATCCACGACGTCGCGCACGCGCACACCGTCGACGGCGGCCTGGCCG
>NZ_JAMAYF010000183.1:0-417 GCF_023712445.1 Curtobacterium sp. P97
GTGCAGACCGCGAGCAGCAGCCCGCCCTCGGCGACCGGGAGGCCCGCGTCGGTGAGCAGCGTGGGCAGCCACGCGGCCAGCCCGTAGAACTGCGTGCTCTGCATGCCCAGGAAGACCGTGGCCCGCCGGGCCGTGCTGTGCCGCAGCAACCCCCACGACGGCCCGGGGGCCGCCACCGCGCCCCGGGCCAGCCGCCCGGTGCCGGCCACGGGCAACCACACGACCAGGCCGACGAGGGCCAGCAGCCCCCAGCTCGCCAAGGACCACCGCCAGTCCAGACCCAGGGCCGCGCCCAGCGGCACCGTGAGTCCGGCGGCGAGCGCCGCACCGACGTTCAGCGCCGCGGAGTAGGCGCCCATCGGCAGGCCCGGGTCGGCGAACTCGCGCTTCACGAACGCCGGCACCAGCACGTTGGCC
>NZ_JAMAYF010000184.1:0-415 GCF_023712445.1 Curtobacterium sp. P97
GCCCCGGTCAGCTCACGGTCACCCCGGCCGCGTGCACCGACGCGCTCACGGCCGCCCGCACCGCGCTCGGCGACCCCGCAGCCGTCGACGACGCCGTGGGCCAGTACACCCGCAGCGGCTTCGGCGGCACCGCCGAGCTGCTGGCCACCGGCGGCCCCGCGGCCACGGTGGTCGGCACCCTCACCGACGCCGTCGCCGCCTGCCCCACGGCCACCGTCGACTCCCCGATGGGCCAGGCCGTGGTCACCTTCGGCGCCGTGACCTCGCCCGCGCTGGGCGACGCCGCGGCCGTCGTCCCGGTGTCGGTCACGATCACCCACGGGCAGGGGCCGGCCATGACCGGCGCCGCGCTGCTCGGCGTCGTCTCCGACGGCGACCGGGTGCTGGCCCTGGCCACCGCAGGGCTGGGCACCGT
>NZ_JAMAYF010000185.1:0-414 GCF_023712445.1 Curtobacterium sp. P97
TCGCGCGGCAGCTCGGCATCCCGGCGCTGGTGGCGGTCGGCGATGCACTGTACGCGATTCCGGACGGCACGCAGGTCGTCGTCGATGCGAGCGCGGGCCGGCTCGAACATGCCCCGACCGCGCTCGACGTCGAGCGCGCGCGGCACGAGCGCCAGCGCCTGGACGGCGTGCGCGAGGCGAACCGGCAACAGGCCGGCGAGGCGGCCGCGACGGTCGACGGTCGCGCGATCGAGGTCGCCGCGAACATCGCGACGCTCGACGACGCGAGTACCGCGGTCGACAACGGCGCGGACGCGGTCGGCCTGCTGCGCACCGAACTGATGTTCATCCCGCCAGGCCGCGCCGACGGTGGTCGAGCATCAGCAGAGCTACCAGTCGATCGTCGACGCGCTGCAGGGCCGCACGGCGATCATC
>NZ_JAMAYF010000186.1:0-414 GCF_023712445.1 Curtobacterium sp. P97
GCCTTGGCGACCTCGGTCTTGTCGTAGTCCTCGGCCGGGACCGTGGACTTGTCGTGCTCGCTCATCGCGTGCCTCTCTCTGCAGGGGATTCGAGGGTGGGCAGGACGGGTGGTGCCGCGCAGGCGCGGCAGAGACCCCAGTAGATGACCTCGGCCTCGTCGACGACGAAGCCGTGCTCCTCGGACGGGGTCAGACAGGGGGCCGCGCCGACCGAGCAGTCGACGTCGGCGATCGCGCCGCACGAGCGGCAGACCAGGTGGTGGTGGTTGTCGCCGACCCGCACCTCGTAGCGGGCGACCGAGCCCTGCGGCTCGATGCGGCGCACGAGGCCGGTGGTGGTCAGCGCCCGCAGCACGTCGTAGACGGCCTGGTGGGAGACCTCGGGGTGCTGCCGGCGGACCAGGCGCAGCACCT
>NZ_JAMAYF010000018.1:0-45957 GCF_023712445.1 Curtobacterium sp. P97
GCCCAGGTGCTCTGCATGGGCCAGCGGGTCGTCGGCATCGAGGTCGCCCGGCGCATGGCGAAGGAGTGGCTCGGGTACACGTTCGACCCGTCGAGCGCGAGCGCGGAGAAGGTCGCCGCGATCTGCGGCTACGACGGCTCCGCGCCCGTCGGCACCGACGCCGGAGGCGCAGCCGGCACCGACGCCGGAGGCGCAGCCGGCACCGACGCCGGGGTCACCGCCACCGCGTGACCTGACGCCGGTCGCCCCCTCGGGACCGCCAGCGCACCCGCCGGACCGGCCGGTGCGGTGGCGGTCCCGTCGTCGCGCTGGCGGCGCGCCAACCGGTGCACGACCGGCACGGTCGCCTCGTAGAGCTCCCGGTAGTCCCGGTACCCGAGGTCGTACCGCTCGGAGGCCACCGGATCCGGTTCGATGACGACCGCCGGCGGGTTCCAGGCGCGGATGTCGACGCGGTCCGCGCCGTCGACGAGCAGCGCGGCCAGGTACGCCGTGCCGAAGCACGCCCCCGTGGTGACGGACGGGATGGTCTGCGGGAGCCCCGTGACGTCCGACACGATCTCCGGCCACAGTCGTCCGAGCACCCCGCCGCCGGCGCCGACGAGTTCGTGCACGTCGATGCCGGCCCCGCCCAGCACCTCGAGGTTGTGGCGGACCGCGTAGGCCGTCCCCTCGAGCGTCGCGCGGTAGAGGTCACCACGCGTGTGCCGGACCGTCAGTCCGGCGACCACTCCGCGGGCGTCCGGGTCCGCGATCGGGGTCCGCTCCCCGGCGAAGTAGGGCAGGACGAGCAGTCCCCCGGCGCCCGGACCGGCGGCCCGCGCCTCGGCGAGGAGTGCTGCGCGGTCGCCGTCGACGAGCCGCCGGAGCCAGTCGGTGACGGCGCCGGAGGTCGCGGTGCCCCCCGCGACGCAGGGCTGCCCAGGGCGGGTCCCGACCGTGGTCCACAGACCCGGGACCGACGTCGGTCGGTCGGTGGGCGCGATGAGGAACATCGTCGAGCCGTACTGCAGGAACACCCGCCCCGGCGCGGGGACGCCGGAGCTGACCCCCTCGGCCCACGCGTCGATGGTCCCCGCGATCACCGGGATCCCGGCCGGGAGGCCCGTGGCTGCGGCCGCGGCGGCCGTCACGTCACCGGCCCGCTCGCCGGGCCAGAGCAGCCGCGGCATCCGCAGACCGGGCGCGAGCCGCGCGCACCAGTCGTCGATCCAGCGCTCGGCGTGGACGTCGTACAGCGGGGTCGTCTGGCTGGCCGAGTGGTGGTCGAGGACGTACTCGCCGGTGAGCTGCTCGACGATCCGCGACGAGGGCATCGTGAACCGTCCGGCACGACGCCACGTGTCGGGTTCGTTCCGGGCGAGCCACGCGAGCTTCACCCCGGCGGCCTGTGTGCTGAGCCCGCTGCCGCACCGGGCACGGACGGCGTCGTCACCGCCGAGCTCCGCCGCGACCTCGTCGAGCATGTCCGCCGTGCGGGTGTCGACCCCGTAGAGGATCGCGGGCCGCAGCGGCCGTCCGTCCTGGTCCGACAGCAGGACGCACGGACCGATGCCGCTGACCCCGACCGCCTCGACCCGCGCGTGCGGGACCCGCGCGAGCAGCTCGGTCGTCAGGTCCACGAACTCGGCCCACCAGGCGTCGCCGTCCATCTCGACCCGCCCCTCGACGGGGCGGTCGACGCTGTGCTCCCGGCAGCCCTCGGCGAGCACCCTGCCGTCGAACCCGGCCAGCAGCGCCTTCGTGCTCGAGGTACCGATGTCCAGTCCGAGGACCGCGCGCATGCCGTCTCCTTCGCCGCCGTGTCGTCCCGTCGCCGGGCGGACCGATCCTACGAGTGCCGGGCACCGGGACGACAGCCGCGGACGCCCAGCCGACTGTCGGCAGCCCGACGTACGGTGCTCGCGACCCACCGCTCCACCGAAGGGGACACGATGCAGAAGTCAGCCTGGCTGCCCGCCGCGATCGCGCCGGTCGTCGTCGCCGGCGTCATCGCCGCGCCGGTGATCGCGAACGCCGCTGCCGAACCGGTGGCGGGCTCGGACCCCACCGCGGCCGAGGTCCTCGCGAGCATCGCGGGGTCCCGGGACGCCCAGTACTCCGGCACGCTCGCGCAGACGAGCGACCTCGGGCTGCCGGAGCTCCCCTCGGGCAGCGGCGGCTCCTCGCTCGAGGGCGACGCGTCCGACGTGCTCGGACTGCTCACCGCCGCGCACACCGCGCGGGTGTACGTCGGTGGCGAGGACGAACAGCGCTTCCAGCTGACCCAGCAGCTCGCGGAACAGGACGTGGTCCGGAACGGGTCCGACGTGTGGACCTGGGACTCGAAGGAGCGCACTGCGGTGCACCTGACGCTCCCCGCGGACGCCGACGCCCCCACCGCCGGCGCGACCACGCCGGCGCAGGCGGCCGAGCGTGCGGTCGACGCGATCACCCCGAGCACCCGGGTGTCCGACCCGACGACGGTCCGCGTCGCCGGACACGACGCATGGCAGGTCACCCTGACGCCGAGGTCCGACGACACCCTGGTCGGTTCGGTCCGGCTCGCCGTCGACCAGCAGACCGGGCTGCCCCTGCGCGTCACCGTGACCGCAGCCGGGCAGCAGGACCCGGCGTTCCAGGTCGGGTTCACGAGCCTCGACTACGGCGCGCCCGACGCTCGACTGTTCGACTTCACCCCGCCGTCCGGCGCCGAGGTCACGACGAAGGACCTCTCGGACGCCCACCGGCACGGGCAGGGCGGTCGGGCGCACGGCGACGACCGGAGCGGCGTCGGACCGACGGTGACCGGCTCCGGGTGGGACAGCGTCGTGGAGCTGCCCGCCGGCGACACCGCCGGACCGGGTCGGGACTCCGACGCCTCGGCGCTCCTCGACCAGGTGACGAAGCCCGTCGACGGCGGCCGCGCACTGCAGACGTCGCTCGTGTCGGTCTACCTGGCGGACGACGGCCGGGTGTTCGCCGGCGCCGTCCCGGTGTCCGCGCTGGTCACCGCCGCCAAGTGACGACAGCCCCGCAGCCGGACCGGGCAGCGACGGAGCCCGGCCGGTCCGTTCCCGACCTCGCGATCCGGACGCAGTCGCTCGTCAAGGTGTTCCGCCGGCAGCGCGCCGTGGACGGCATCGACCTGGCCGTCCCGCGCGGATCGGTCTTCGGGTTCCTCGGACCCAACGGCTCCGGCAAGACCACCACCATCCGGATGCTCCTCGGCCTGTCGGCGGCGACGAGCGGCACGATCGAGGTGCTCGGTCGTGCGGTACCGGGCGCGTTGCAGGAGGTCCTCCCCCGCGTCGGCGCGCTGGTCGAGGGTCCGGCCGCCTACCCGTACCTGTCCGGTCGGGCGAACCTGCAGCGGTTCGACGCGGCGGACCCGACCTCCGACCCGCGCACCCGCCACGACCGTGTCGCGACGGCGCTCGACCGCGTCGGGCTCGGCCACGCCGCCGACAAGAAGGCACACGCCTACTCGCTCGGCATGAAGCAACGCCTCGGCCTGGCGGGCGCACTGCTCGCGCCGCGTGACCTCCTCGTGCTCGACGAGCCGACGAACGGCCTCGACCCGCAGGGGACCCGCGAGGTCCGCAACCTCATCCGCTCGCTGGCCGACGACGGCACCACGGTCTTCGTGTCGAGCCACCTGCTCGCCGAGATCGAGCAGGTCTGCACGCACGCCGCGGTGATGCGGAGCGGGCGCCTCGTGGCGCAGGGGTCCCTCGACGAGCTCCGGGCGACGGGCGGACGGACCCTGACCGTCCGGACCCCCGACGTGGGCGAGGCCTCGGCGGTGCTCGTGCGGTTGGGGCTCTCCCCGCGTCGGGACACCGGTGCGGACGTCCTGGTCGCCGACCTGCCCGACGACGTCCTGCCCGAGACCGTCACGGCCGACCTCGTCCGTGCCGACGTCCGGGTCCGGGGCGTCGCGGTGGGCGGCGGCACCCTCGAGGACCTGTTCGTCGCGCTCACCGGAGAGGGGTTCGATGTCGCAGCCTGAGCCCGTCCGCCGTCCCGTCCGCCCCTTCGCCCTGCTCGGGTCGGAGCTCGCGCTGCTGTTCCGGCGCCGCCGGACCTGGGCGATGCTCGGTGCCCTCGCCCTGGTCCCGGTGCTCATCGCGATCGCGGTGCGCCTGACCACCGACGGTGACTCCGGTGGTCCCGCGTTCCTCGGGGACATCACGAACAACGGCCTCTTCGTCGCGTTCACCGCGCTCACCGTGTCGATCCCGCTGTTCCTGCCCCTGACCGTGGGGGTCGTGTCGGGGGACACGGTCGCGGGCGAGGCGTCGCACGGCACGATCCGCTACCTGCTGGTGGCCCCGACCGGCCGCCTGCGGTTCATCCTGGTCAAGTACGCCGCCACGGTCGCGTTCTGCCTGGCCGCGACGCTCCTCGTCGTGCTCGTCGGCGCGGCGATCGGCGCACTGCTCTTCCCGATCGGCCCGGTGACCCTGCTGTCGGGGACGCAGGTCGGCGGCTGGTCGTACGCCGGCCGCGCACTGCTCCTCGCGCTGTACGTGGCCCTGTCGATGCTCGGGCTGGCCGCGATCGGGCTCTTCGCCTCGACGCTGACGACGGTGCCGGTCGGGGCGATGGCCGCGACGGTCGTGCTCGCCGGGGTGTCGCAGGTGCTCGACCAGCTCCCGCAGCTCGACTGGCTGCACCCGTTCCTGTTCTCGCACCTGTGGCTCGGCTTCGGCGACCTGCTCCGCGACCCGATCGCGTTCGACTCCTTCGGGGCGAACGCGCTGCTGCAGCTCGGCTGGGTGGCCGTGTTCGGGGCGCTGGCGTACGGACGGTTCGCGACGAAGGACGTCCTCAGCTAGCCGACGCACGCTCTCCCGCGCACGCATCGGGCCCGGCCTCCTGCCGGAGACCGGGCCCGATCGTCGCGCGTGTGGTTCAGGCCTCCGGGCTCGCCGACCCGCCGGCCATCGTCTCGGTGTCCGCGCCTCGTGCATCGGCGTAGCGGTCGCGCAGGTCACGCGCCTTCTCCGAGCGGTACCAGTCGAGTCGCGCACCGGTCTCCACCGTCTGCATGCCGATCACGACCTTGCCGCGGGAGCGCATCTCGGCCAGGTCCTCGTAGGCGTCGACGATGTACTCGAACGGGTAGAAGCCCGAGATGAGCACCTGCACGCGGCGGTCCTGCACGGCCTTGCCGAGCAGGGTGAGCAGGTCACGGGCCTCCTCGTCGTCGGCCGGTGCCCGCAGGAACCGGATCTCGACGTCGCGGCGGTGCTCGGAGGTCACCAGCCGCTCCGACGGCACGCCGAGCCGCGATGCGAGGTCCGCTGCACCGCCACCGCCGTGGTTGTCGATGAACGCGGTGATCGGCCGGCCGGCCGCCATCTGCCGGATGCGGTCCTCCTCGCCTTCGCCGTACGCGACCGGCAGCGTACCGATCTGCCGCAGGTAGTCGTGGTTCCGCGGGCTGCCGAGGGCGATGACGGTCGCGCCGGCATCGTGCGCCAGCTGGCACTCGATGTGCCCGACACCGCCGGCAGCGGCGGAGATCACGACGGTGTCGTCGGGCCCGAGACGGAGTCCGCGGACGATCGTCGCGGCGGTGGCGCCGGCCAGGTAGAGGCCGCCGGCGACCTCCCACCCGACGTGCTCGGGCTTCTTCACGACCGCACCGCGGGGCACGCGGATCCAGGTGGCGTGGGCACCGCCCTCGGGCGCGTGGCCCATCACCTCGTCGCCGACCTTGAGGTCACGGACCTCGGCGCCGCGGGCCCGGACGATGCCGGCGAAGTCGACGCCCTGGTGGGCAGGGAACTCGAGGTCGATGTGGTCGCGCAGCTTCCCCTCGCGGAGGAACCGCTCGACGTGGTTCAGGCCGGCGGCGACGACCTCGACGACGACGTCGCCGGGTCCGGGCTCGGGACGTTCCTGCGGGACGAGGTCGACGACGTCGAACCCGCCGTACCGGTCGTACTGCACTGCACTACCGATGCGCATGGGGGACTCCTTCCGTGGGCATGGCTCCGGTGTACTCGCGACGCCGGAACGGTGTCCGTGAGCGAGGGGTACCGGGCGCCGTCAGCGCGCGGCGGGCCCCGCCTGCTCCGCGATCCGTGCCACCGTCTCGGCGTCGAGCGCGAAGGCGAGCACGTCGCGGTCCGGGTCGGGGACGCGGACCGGTGTCGACCAGACGGAGCCGTCGGTGGCGACGTCGACGACCAGTGCGCCGTGGGCGACGTGGGCGGACTCCTCGGCGTACGGTCCGACGACGTCCGTGTCGTTCGCGACCCCGGGCGCGACGAGCACCGGGACGCCGGCGAGCGACCCGGCGCTGTGGTGGTGCTGGTGCCCGCCGAGCACCACCCGGACGTCCGAGCCGTCGAGGAGCTCGGCGAGGTCCTCGGGGTCCTGCAGGCGGAGGGCCTCGTGCAGCAAGGTCGGCGAGGGCACCGGCGGGTGGTGGAGCACGACGACCGTGCCGTGCGGGACGGGCTCGCCGGTGAGCGCCGCGCGGAGTCGCTCGAGCGCGGCGTCGCTGAGCGCGCCGTAGCCGGCACCGGGGACGCTCGTGTCGACCGTCACCACGCGGAAGCCGGCGACGACCGACTGCCCGGAGACCGGCACGGACGGCGGGACGTACTCCATCGTGTGCGCGAGCGGCGTGCCGCCCTCGCCGAGGACGTGGCCGTTCGCGAGGACCTGGCGGAAGCCCTCGCGGAGGTCGTGGTTGCCGGGGACGAGGACGAGTGCGGCGCCGTGCCGCTGCGCCCATGCGCCGATCCGCTCGCGAGCGGTGCGGTAGGACGCGGGACTCCCGTCCTCGGACACGTCCCCCGAGACCACGACCAGGCCGACGCCCGGGACCCCGTCGACGTGCGCGAGCACCGCGTCCAACGCCGCCGTCGTGTCGACCGACCCCTGGTGCAGGGCACCGTCACCGGTCAGGTGCGTGTCGGACAGGTGGAGGATGCGGAGGGTCCCGGCTGCTGGCGGCTGCATGGGCCTCACCGTAGCGACGCCGGTGATCGACGGACTGGACGGCGGGTCGGTGTTGCCTGGTGATCGACGGACCGGACGGCGGGTTAGCGTTGCCCGGTGACCGACGCTCCGATCGACCTGCGCTCCGACACCGTGACCCGCCCGACGCCCGCGATGCGCCGGGCGATGGCCGACGCCGAGGTCGGTGACGACGTCTTCGGCGAGGACCCGGAGACGAACGCCCTCGAGCGCGAGGTCGCCGACCTGCTCGGCCACGAAGCCGGGCTCTTCACCCCGACCGGCTCGATGGCGAACCAGCTCGGGCTGCGGCTGCACGTCGCGCCGGGCGAGGAACTCCTGGCGGACGTCCGGGCCCACGTCGTCCGCGCCGAACTCGGTGCCGCGGCGGTGTTCTCCGGCATCACGACGCGCACGTGGCCCTCGGACCGCGGACGCCTCGTCGCGGCGGCGGTCGCGGAGGTGGCTGAGCCGAACGCCGGCGCCTACAGCGTGTCCACGACGGCGATCGCGATCGAGAACACGCACAACTTCGGTGGCGGGACCGTGCAGCCCGTCGACGAGGTGCACGCCGTGCAGGCGTTCGCGCGGGAGCACGGCATCGCGGTGCACCTCGACGGTGCCCGGTTGTGGAACGCCCACGTCGCGTCGGGGATCGCGCTGCGCGACCTCGCCGCGGGGTTCGACACCGTGTCGGTCTGCCTGTCGAAGGGGCTCGGCGCGCCGGTCGGCTCGGTGCTCGTCGGCTCCCGGGAGCACGTCGCCGCGGCCCGCACCTGGCGGAAGCGCTACGGCGGGGGCATGCGGCAGACGGGCTTCCTGGCCGCGGCGGGCCGGTACGCGCTCCGGCACCACGTCGACCGTCTCGCCGAGGACCACACCAACGCCCGGGTGCTCGCGTCCGCGCTCGACGTCGACCCCGCGACCGTCGACACGAACATCGTCTTCGCCGAGGTGACCGATCCGGCAGCCTTCGTGGCCGCGGCCGCCGAGCGGGACGTGCGGGTGATGCAGCTCGGCCCGAGCCACGTCCGGCTCGTGACGCACCTCGACGTCAGCGCCGAGCAGGCCGCCCGTGCCGCCGAGGTCCTGGCGGCGCTCCCCCGCTGAGGGGCCGCGAGCGGCCGCCGGGCGCTCGCGTCCCGCGCCCGGTCAGTCGCACATCCAGCGCGAGCCGAAGGCGTCGTGGACCCGACGCAACGCGTCCGGGGTCCCCCACTCCTGGACATCGACGCAACCAGGACCGGCCTGCGCCGCGACGACGCCGAACCGCCCGACACCGCTGTACGCGTACCGGACGCCCGACGCGGCAGCCTGCGAACCGGTGCCGAGCGATCCCCCCGGCAACTGCAGCTGGCCTCCGTCGGGGAAGACGAGCACCTGACCGGTCGGCTCGCACGCTGGCGGGTCGTCGGACGCCAGGGCGGAGACCGAGACGGGTGCTGCGCCCTTGCACACCGGGAGCGGGGCCGCGTCGCTGCCCGTCAGGGTGAGGACACCCTCCTCCGGACCGACGGCGACGCACCCGGTGCACAACACCGCGAGCAAACCGAGGACCGTGGGAACGAGGACGGGTCGGATCGTCACGGGCCCAGTCTGCCGCGGACCGAGCCGCGGTGTCACTGATCGGCCCAGGGGGGTCGGCGGTCGGTCGGTCGGTCGGTCGGTCGGGTTCAGCGGTACACGTCACGGCGGTGGCCGATGACCAGCACGAGGACCACCAGACGATCGTCGACGATCTCGTAGACGATCCGGTGGTCGACCACAAGGACCCGGAACTCGCCCGGCCGGCCGACCAGCGCGGTCGACCCTGGCGGACGCGGCGTCGTGCGGAGCAGGACCAGGGCGGCGAGCAACCGCCGCTGCACGACCCGGTCGAGCTTCGTCAGCGCCTTCGCGGCACGCTTGGTCAGCTCGACCCGGTACTCGACGGGCGAGGCTTCACCCAAGCGTGATGCCCAGCTCGCGGGCGACCTGCTCGAGGGGCAGCGTCTCCGGGTCCTCCGCGAGTTCCCGCCGAGCGCGATCGACAGCGGCCCGGTCCATCGCGTCCTCGAGCGCCTGCAGTGCCCGGCGAGCCAGTTCCGCCTCGAGCACGACGACCTGCTCGCGGCCGCGGACCGTGATGGCGACCGGTTCGCGGTGCGCATGGTCGATGAGGTCGGACCATCGCTGGCGTGCTTCACTCGCGGGCAGGTTGTACATGTACCGATCGTACGACTCGTACGTCCGGTCGGGAAGGGCTCGGTGGGAGCGGATCGGCGGTCAGGTCGCGACGGCGGGGGCCTCGGCGGGCAGCGGGAAGGCCAGCGGATCGGCGTGCACGAGGTCGAGCGCACGCGCGACGGCGCCGAGGACCACGACGTCGCCGCCGAGCCGCGACGGCACGACCTCGGGCGTCGGGTCGTACTCCCAGGCAGCCAGGTGCTCGCGCGCCCGCTCGATCACGGGAGCGGCGGCGTCGGCGATCGCTCCGGCGACGACCACGCGGTCGATGTCGAGCAGGCTCGCGAGCAGGACGCAGACCCGGGCGAGGCGGTCCCCCAGGCGGTCGACGACCTCGAGCGCCACCGGGTCGAGCAGCGCGGCGGCGGCGAACACCGCCTCGGCGCCCGGCTCCTCGACGCCGCCGAGCAGGGAAGCCGGACCGATGCGCCCGTCGGCCCGCGCCGCGCGGACGAGCTCGCGGGCGGTGCGTCCGATGCCGTTCGACGAGGCCACCCCGTCGACCAGGTCGAGCACCCGGAGCTCACCGGCACCGCCCCGGGCACCGCGGAGCAGCACGCCGTCGACGACCAGGCCGGCGCCGAACCGCTCGCCCGAGAGCAGCGCCGCGAACGAGGCGTCCCCCGAGGAGGGCCGTTCGGCCAGCGCGGCGGCGTTCGCGTCGTTCTCGACCACGACGACACCGTGGGGCACGACGTCCGAGAAGCCCGGGTTCATGCTGTCCCAGAAGCCGCCGTCGCGGGGTGACGCACCGAGCGCGTCGACCGGAGCCGGGATGCCGACGACCGTCACGAGCACGCGGGCGGCGTCCACGTCCGCCGCGGTGAGCGCCGCCGCGACGGTGTCGGTCGTCACACTGAGCCGGACGGGCACCTCGAGCCCGGACTCGCCGAGCGCCACCTCGGCGCGGGCGAGGACGGTGCCCCGCAGGTCGGCGACGAGCGCGGTGACGCGGTGCTGCCCCGCGTCGACGCCGACGACGACCCCCGCGTCCGCGACGAGTTCCCAGCGCCGGGCGGGCCGGCCCTTCCGGTACTCCCCTGCCGTACGGGCGTCGTCGAGGTCGCGGAGCCAGCCGAGCCGGACGAGCTCCGCGCACGCGGCGAGGACGGTCGAGCGGGTCAGCCCCGTGGCGTCGATCGCCTCGGTCGCCGTGAAGGCACCGGACGACGGCTCGAGGGCGTACGCCAGGACCGTCTCGGCGCTGGTCGCGCGGGGGGTCACACGGCGTTGTGGCATGCGCCGACCCTACCGCGACGCGACTTGCTTGCGCGATTAGATTTTCTGAGTACATTTAGTCGCGCGAGCCGACACCGACGCCGGCACGCGAGTCGGAACGGCAGGGACGCCGGGTCCGGACGGACGGAGACGACGTGCAAGCACACGCCACCACCAGGAGCACGGCCGGGGTCACCCGCCGCGGGTTCCTGCTCGGTGCGGGCGGCATCGGCGCGGGCCTGGCACTCGCCGGGTGCGCCCCGCTCGGAGGATCGAGCAGCCGACCCGAGACGATCACCTTCTACGTGTCGAAGCCCGAGGTCATCGGGTACTTCGACGACGTCATCGCGAAGTTCCACGACAGCCAGTCGACGATCCGCGTGGTCCGCGACTCGACGTCGAACATGTCCGCGAACCTCGTCCGGAACCGACCGCCGGACCTCGGGTGCCTGAACTACAACTACGCGATGGTGTCGTTCGTCGAGCACGGGGCCCTGACCGACCTGTCCGACCTGCCCGAGAAGGACACGATCAACCCCGACCTCTGGCCCCTGATGCGCCAGACCGCCGACTACCCGGGCCGGACGAGCGTCCTGCCCTACTCGGTGACCGCCGCGTCGGTGATCTACGACAAGCAGCTGTTCGCGCAGCAGGGTCTCGAGGTGCCGACGACCTGGAGCGCGTTCACCGACGTGTGCGAGCGTCTCGTGAAGGCCGGGATCACCCCGATGTACGGCACGTACAAGGACAACTGGACGATCGCCCAGGGCATGTTCGACTACTCGGTGGGCGGCATGCTCGACGTGCCGTCGACCTTCGCGGCGCTCGACCGCGAGGGCACCTCGGTCGGCAGGGGGTCGGCGGTGTCGTTCGAGAAGGACTTCGCCGCTCCCGTCGGTCGCATGGTGGACCTGCTGCAGTGGCACCAGCAGGGCGCCGCCAGCCGAGGCTACGGCGACGGCAACCTCGCGTTCGCGCAGGGGAAGGCGGCGATGTACCTGCAGGGCCCCTGGGCGCTCGGCGAGATCGCGAAGACGAACCCCGACATGGACCTCGGCACCTTCCCGTTCCCGGCGACCGACGACCCCGCCGACAACAAGGTGCGCGTCAACGTCGACCTCGGGCTCTGGATCCCCGAGGCCTCACGGAAGCAGGAGGCCGCCCGCGAGTTCCTGTCCTTCCTGATGAGCCCGGAGATCAGCGACCGGTACAACGCCGACAACAACGGCTTCGGCGTGCGGAAGGACTCTCCTCCGGTCTCGAACCCCGCGCTCCGCGGCATGCAGGACTCGTACGACCAGGCCGCGTTCTACCTCGGCGCCTCGCAGCTCATCCCCGCCGAGATCCCGGTGGCGAACTACCTGCAGTCCATCGCCTTCGGCGGTGCGCCCGACCCGCAACTCCGCACCCTCGACGGCGACTGGGCGCGGCTCGCGCTCCGGTCGGCCGCGTAAGGAGACGACCTTGGCCACCACGACCACCGCATCGATCACGACGGCGGACCGCCGCCGCCGGGGCGGAGCCGCACCGCGCCTCCAGGCCGGCGTCCGCGGACGCGCCAAGCGCGTCGATCCGCTCTTCCTCCTGTTCCTCGTCCCCACGCTCGTGCTCTTCACCCTCGCCATCACGCTCCCCGCAGCGATGGGCATCGTGCTGAGCTTCACGAACTCCGTCGGCTTCGGCGAGTTCCGGTTCACCGGCCTGACGAACTACGTCGCGGTGTTCTCCGACCCCGCGATCCTGCAGGCGTACCTGTTCACCATCGGGTTCTCGCTCGTCACCGTGCTCCTGGTGAACGCCGTGGCGTTCCTGCTCGCGATCGCGCTGACGTCGAAGATCCGCGGCAAGATCGCGCTCCGCGGCGTCTTCGTCCTGCCGATGGTGATCTCCGGCATCGTCATCGCCTACGTGTTCTCGTTCCTCTTCGCGAACAGCCTGCCGGCGCTCGCGACCACGCTCGGCATCGTTCCGCTCGAGCAGAGCATCCTGGCGAACCCCGACCTGGCGTGGGTCGCGATCGTCGTCGTGACCGCCTGGCAGGCGATCCCGTCGACGCTCCTCATCTACATCGCCGGCGTCCTGTCGATCCCCGGCGAGGTGTACGAGGCCGCGGCGCTCGACGGTGCCAGCGCCTGGCGGCAGCTGGTCTCGATCACCGCACCCCTGACGGCGGGCTACATCCTCATCAACCTCGTGATCGGGTTCAAGAACTTCCTGAACTCGTACGACATCGTCGTCGGCCTGACCGACGGCGGCCCGGGCACCTCGACCACGACGGTCGCGATGTCGATCTTCAAGGGCTTCAGCGGCGGCGACTACGCGTACCAGATGGCGAACGCGACGATCTTCTTCGTGATCGCCGTCGTCATCGCCGTGATCCAGCTGCGGGCGACCCGCGGGAAGGCAGCGCTCTGATGACCATGCAAGCACCCCTCCGTCCGGGCACGACGGCGACCGGCAGCATCCGGTCGGTCGACGCCGACCGCACCGCCGGACGCCGCGGTGAACGGTTCAACTGGCCGGTCACGATCGTCCTCGCGCTGTGCACCCTGTCCGTCCTCGTCCCGCTCTACGTCACCGTGACGATGGCGTTCAAGACCACGACGCAGGCCGTGGACGGCAACGCGTTCTCGCTGCCGGCGCCGTTCAGCGTCGACGGCTTCGTGCAGGCCTGGGAGCTCACGGACTTCCCGCGGGCGTTCGGCGTCTCGGTGCTCATCGCGGCGATCACCGTCGTCGGGACGATCCTGCTCGCGTCGTTCACGGCGTACGCCATCGCCCGGAACTGGGAGCGCCGCTTCTTCCGCTGGTCGTTCTTCTACCTGCTCGCCGCGATGTTCCTGCCGTTCCCGGTGCTCGCACTGTCGCAGGTGAAGCTCACGGGCCTCGCCGGGCTGGACAACCCGTTCGGCGTCGCGATCCTGCACGTCATGTTCCAGCTGTCGTTCAGCGTGCTGCTCTTCACCGCGTTCCTGCGCTCGATCCCGGCCGAGCTGGAGGAGAGTGCCCGCATCGACGGTGCGAGCACGGGGCAGGTGTTCTGGCGACTGGTGTTCCCGCTCCTCGCGCCGATGAGCGCCACCGTCGGCATCTTCGCGTTCCTGGCGTCCTGGAACGACTTCGTGATGCCGTCGCTGATCACCTCGGACCCGGCGCTGCAGACCCTGCCGGTGCTGCAGCAGATGTTCCAGACGCAGTTCAGCAACAACTACAACGTGTCGTTCGCCTCGTACCTGATGGCGATGGCCCCGGCGATCATCGTCTACCTCGTCACCCAGCGATGGGTGATGGCCGGCGTGACCCAGGGCGCGATCAAGTGACCCCGCCGTCGCAGTCCGCGACCGCGGACACGAACGCAGCTGCAACGACCACGACCACCACCCGCACGAACAACGAAAGGCCCGACGTGACCGACACGCTCGTCCAGCCCGCAGCCGCCATCGACGCCGAGACCTGGTGGCGCCAGGCGAGCGTCTACCAGGTGTACCCCCGCTCGTTCGCCGACGCGGACGGCGACGGCATCGGCGACCTCCGCGGGGTGACCTCGCGGGTGCCGTACCTGGCCTCCCTCGGCATCGAGGCCGTCTGGCTCAGCCCGTTCTACCCGTCCGCACTGGCCGACGGCGGCTACGACGTCGACGACTACCGCGAGGTCGACCCGCGTCTGGGCACCCTCGCCGACTTCGACGAGATGGTCGATGCCCTGCACGGCGCCGGCATCCGGGTCATCGTCGACATCGTGCCGAACCACACGAGCGACCGGCACGAGTGGTTCCGCGAGGCGCTGGCGTCGCCGAAGGGCAGCCCGGCCCGGGACCGCTACGTGTTCCGCGACGGCACCGGTCCCGACGGGTCCGAGGCGCCGGCCGACTGGGTGTCGATCTTCGGCGGCCCGGCCTGGACCGCCGTGGGCGACGGCCAGTGGTACCTGCACAACTTCGCGACGGAGCAGCCCGACCTGAACTGGGCGAACCGCGAGGTGCGCGACGACTTCCTGCACACGCTGCGCTTCTGGTCGGACCGTGGTGTCGACGGCTTCCGCATCGACGTGGCGCACGGCCTGGCGAAGGACCTGCCCGCGGGCGAGCTGCCCACGTGGGCCGAGGTGCTCGCCGCCCCGAAGGACGGCTCGCACATCCTGTGGGACCGCGACGACGTGCACGAGATCTACGCCGAGTGGCGGACGGTGTTCGACGAGTACACCCCGGCACGGACCGCCGTCGCCGAGGCCTGGGTCGCAGCCGACCGCCGTGCCCGGTACGCCAGCGCCGAGGGACTCGGGCAGGCGTTCAACTTCGACCTGCTCGAGGCGGACTTCGACGCACAGCAGTTCCGCACGATCATCGAGTTCAACCTCGGGCTCGCCGAGCAGTCCGGCTCGTCGACGACGTGGGTGTTCTCGAACCACGACGTCGTCCGGCACGCCACCCGCTACGCACTGCCCGCCCGGAACGGCGACGAGCAGAAGCAGGGGTCCGCGTGGCTGCTCGCGGGCGGTGACCAGGCGGCGCTCGACCGTTCGCTCGGACTCCGTCGGGCCCAGGCGGCGACGCTCCTCGAGCTCGCACTGCCCGGCTCCGCCTACCTTTACCAGGGCGAGGAACTCGGCCTGCACGAGGTCGGCGACATCCCCGACGCCGAGCGCCAGGACCCGGCGTTCTTCCGGAACCCGGGCGTCGACGTGGGCCGTGACGGCTGCCGCGTGCCGATCCCGTGGACGCGGCAGGGTTCGTCGTTCGGGTTCGGCGACGGCGGCTCGCACCTGCCGCAGCCGGCGTGGTTCGCGCAGGTCTCGGTCGAGGCGGAAGACGCCGACCCCGACTCGACGCTGAACCTGTACCGGAAGGCCCTGGGCCTGCGCGGCCAGCTGCAGTCCGAGGAGCACCTCGAGTGGCTCGAGACCGGTCGCGACGACGTGCTCGCGTTCCGCCGGCCGAACGGCTGGACGAGCGTGACGGTGTTCGGCGACGAGCCGTACGCACTCCCCGCCGGCGAGCTACTGCTCGCCTCCGCGCCGGTGGCAGACGGCGCACTGTCGGGTGTGGGGACCGCCTGGTTGCGTTCCTGACGGAACCCGGTGGCGGACGGGAGGCGCGGTGCAGGCAGGCACCGCGCCTCCCGTCCGTCGTGTGGTCACCTCGGTCGTCGCCCACCGGGCAGGACCGGGCGTACCAGGTGGGAACGGGCGTACCGGGTCGAACCGTTCGACCAGGTACGCCCGTTCTCGCTTCCCACCGCACGTGCGATGGGAAGGAACGGGCGGGCGGAACTCGCGGCGGCCGCCGGTAGGGTCGGCAGCATGAGCGGCGCGAGCATCAGCGTGCGGGACCTCGTCATGCGCTTCGGGGACCGGGACGTCGTCGACGGGCTGTCGTTCGACGTGGCCCCCGGCGAGACCTTCGGGCTGCTCGGCAGCAACGGTTCGGGCAAGACCACCACGATCCGGGCGCTGCTCGGCATCACGACGCCGACCTCCGGCACCCTGCTCGTCGACGGCGCACCGTACCGACCCGCGACCGGCGGCATCGGGTACCTGCCGGAGGAGCGCGGGCTGTACCGCAAGGAGTCCGTGCTCGACGTCATGACCTACTTCGGCACGCTGCGGGGCCTCCGCCGCACCGAGGCCGCGGCGTGGAGCACCGAGTACCTCGAGCGCGTCGGGCTCGCCGACCGCGCGAAGCTCCGTGTCGACAAGCTGTCCGGCGGGCAGCAGCAGAAGGTGCAGCTCGGCATCACGATCATGGACCGACCGCGCCTGCTCATCCTCGACGAACCGACGAAGGGGCTCGACCCGGTCAACCGTCGGCTGCTCCTCGACCTGGTCGACGAGCGGAAGGCGGACGGCGCGACCGTGGTCCTCGTCACGCACCACATGGACGAGGTCGAGCGCCTCTGCGACCGCATCCTGCTGCTCAAGGACGGCCGGGCAGCCGCGTACGGCAGCATCCCCGACGTGCAGGACGCCTTCGGCGGCGCCGTCGCCCGGGTGCAGCTCACCGGCACGGTCCCCCGTTCTCCCCTGTACCGCCTCGCCCGGCACGAGGGTCACGTCGCCCACCTGGTGCCCACCGAGGCAGCCGCGGTGGACGGGTCGGACATCCTCGCCGCGCTCGTCGGCGCAGGTGTGCACGTGACCGCGTTCGAGATGCGCCGCATCCCGCTCGACGAGATCTTCGTCCAGGTCTACGGCCACGACGCCGGGGCCGACCAGGCCCCGGCCGGCCGGGCGTCGACGCAGCACACCACCACGAGCGGGGCAGCGGCGTGAGCCGGCTCGGGACGGTCGTGCGCTTCGAGTTCGTCCGCGCCGTCAAGAAGCCCGCGTTCTGGATCGGCACCCTCGCGCTCCCGATCGTCGTCGTCCTGGTCTCGGTGCTCGTCGGCGTCGGACAGGCGGCCGGCTCCGACTCGATCTCGTCGAGCGCCTCGGCGGCGAAGACCTCGTTCCGGTACGTCGACCACTCGGGCCTGGTGTCGGCGCGGGTCGCGGCCGAGTGGGGCGGGTCGCCGTCCGACGACCCGGCCGCCGACCGCGCGGCCGTCCGGGCGGGCACGCTCGAGCTCTTCGTCGAGTACCCGGAGAAGCCGTCGGCGCAGGCGATCCGGCTGGATGCCGCCGACCGCGGACTGTTCGAGAACGGTGGCTACTCCTCGCTCGCCGAGCGGGTGCTCGAACGCAGCGTCGCGGCCTCGGTCGGTGACGAGGAGGCGGTGGCGCTCCTCCGCGCCCCGCCGTCGACCGACCTGACCACGTACGCCGACGGCCGCGTCGCCCCGGGCTGGCTGTCGATCGTCCCGCCGCTGCTCTACGCCCTCGCGTTCTTCGGCATCGTGATCCTGCTCGCGACCCGCATGGTGACGGTGGTCGTCGAGGAGAAGGAGAACCGCATCTCCGAGATGATCCTGACCGCGGTGACGGCCGGTGACCTGATCCGGGGCAAGGTCCTCGCCATGTTGCTCGTCGGGCTCGTGCAGGTCGGGGTCGTCGTGCTGCCGGGGCTCGCGGTCGCCCTGGTCGCACTGCCCCTCGTCGCGTCGCGGCTCGGCGGCCTGACGGTGGACCCGTGGCGGATGGTCGTCGGTGCGCTGCTGCTCGTCGGCGGGGTGCTGCTCGCCTGCGGGCTCTTCGTCGCCGTCGGCGCTGCGGTGCCCTCGATCAAGGACGCCTCGACGCTGCAGTCCGCCGCGATCTTCGCCCTGATCATCCCGCTCTACGCGGCGTTCTTCGTGATGACGACGCCGTCGTCGCCGGTGGCGGCGTTCTTCACGTACTTCCCCACCTTCACGCCGATCACCGCCATGGTCCGGAACGCCGTCGGATCGCTGTCCGTCGTCGAGTCCGTCGTCTGCATCGTCGAGGTGTTCGCCGTGGCCGCGGTGCTGCTCTGGTTCGCCGAGTACCTGTTCCGCCACTCGGTGGCGCAGTACGGGTCGAAGGTCACGGTGCGGCAGATCGCCGGCTGGCGCCGGGGCCGAGCCCGGGCACGCTGACGCGGTCCGACGGACGCGGGTCGTCGACGGGCCGACGGGTGTCGACGGCGGCACCGCTCGTGGGTCAGCCGCGGACGAGCGCCTCGTCCACGTCCCAGGCCACGGCTTCGGGCTCACGCCAGCCGTGCCGGAGCGTGTGCACGGCACGGTCGTACTCGACCAGGACGTCGAGGTACGGCCGGACGAGCATCTGCAGCTGGAGTCCCTCGTAGACCGCGAGCAACTGGGTCGCGGCCTGGTGGGCGGGGATGCCGATGGTCTCCAGACCGGCGTCGACGTCGCGCTGCAGCCCGACGGTGAGCTCCTCGACGTACTCCTCGAAGCGCTTGCGGAAGAAGCCGGCGAAGTCCCGTTCGGACGCGGCGAGGGTCACGACGCCCGCGAGCACCCGGACGAGACCGGGGTCGGCGACGTCCTCGGCCAGGGTCATCCGCACGTGCTCGAGCGTGCACCGCGGCACCGACGACCGGCGGGATCCGCGGAGCTGCAGCCAGCGGTCGTAGACCACCAGGAGCAGTCCGTCCCAGGTCGGGAAGAGCCGGTCGACGACCGGGCGGTCCACGCCGCAGGTCTCGGCGACCGTACCGGCGTCGACCTCGTGGAACGGGTGCAGCCGGTAGGCCCGGATCGCCCCGCGCACGATCCGCTCGGCCAGCGACGCGTCGCCCTCGACGGACCCGCCGTGCATGTCTGCCATCCCGACAGTCCACCGCACCCGGCCCCGGCGTGTCTCCACCCAGTGCGGGGGTCAGGCAACACCTGTCGAGCGCGTCAGCCCACCGTCACCGGCGCCGCCGACGGCTTGCGCCCCTGCTGTACCCAGACGAAGAACCCGGTCAGGGTGAAGGCGCCGTAGAAGACGTACATCAGCCCGGACGCGTAGTAGCCGGCCGAGAAGAGCAGCGGCACCCCGACCAGGTCGACCGCGACCCAGATCAGCCAGAACTCGACCCAGCCCTTCGCCATGCCGTACGTCGCCAGCACGGACCCGACGAAGATCCAGGCGTCGCTCCAGACCGGCTCGTACGAGCCGAGGGCCCGGAACACGGGCGTCAGGACGGCGGTGCCGCCCACCAGCGCCAGCACCAGCAGCCCCCGGGTCGACCAGGAGGCCCACCGCGGCTCGACGACGGTCGTCGCCTCGTCCGCGCGGTGCGTCCACCGGTACCACCCGTAGACGCTGACGACGATGAACATGACCTGTCGGCCGGCCTGGCCGAGCAGGTTCACCGGGTTCGGGGTGTCGAAGAGCGCACCCATGAACACCGTGAAGAGCAGGGCGTTCCCGAGGATCCCCACCGGCCACGCCCAGACCCTGCGACGCATCCCGCCGAGCGCACTGAGCAGCCCGAACACGTTGCCGATCACCTCGCGCCAGAGCACGGTCTGGTCGCCGATGACGAGCTGCGCGTCGAACAACCACCGCACGATGCCCATGGGCCCTCCTCGTTCCGAGACCGTGCAACCGTACGGGCAGCGGGCGCATTCCTCCGGCCGCGCGACCCCGTGTGACGTGCCGGTCTAGGCTCGGGCAGCGTGACGGACGGGCTCGTGGAGGACGCGGTGCGGCGAGCGCAGACCCTGCTCGACCACGCGGCCGCGCGCCTGCGGGCAGCCGGCGTCCGCGACGAGGCCCTCGGCGAGTACGTCGAGCCCCGTGCGGTCCTCGGGATCCGTCGGGAGCCGACGATCCGCTCGCTCGGCCGGGTCTGGCGCGTCGGAGCCCTGCTGCTCGGATCGTCCCCCGAGACCGCCGGCGGGGTCTGGGCGACCGGGCAGATCACCCGCGTGACCGACCCCGGACGCCAGCAGTTCGTCTCGGTCTCCGCCGAGGTGCGCCGCGCCTACCGGGCGGCCGCGGCGAAGGGGCACTTCGCCGCGGGCGACACGGTCAACCACGGCGCGGTGCCGATCCCGCTCGACGACTCGCTCGTCGGGGCCGACGGTGTGCTCGCCGTGGTCGACGGCGAACCGGTCGTCCGCTGGTCCCCCACCTCCGGGACCGCCGTGCCGCTCGAGGACTACCTGCGGGACCGGGTCGCGCTGCTCGTGGACCCGCCGAGGGGCGCGACCGACTGAGCTGCGTCCGACGCGGGTCGGACGGTCAGGCTCCTCCGGAGTCGGACTCCCGACGCCCCGCCGCCACGCGGTCGAGCCACTCCGCCAGGACAGCGCGCTCGGCTGCCGTCAGTCGGTCGAGTTCCTCGACGCCGGCGCGCAGGGTCGACGCCGCGGTGCGGAGCGCCCGGTCGGGACCGGCGACGACGTCGCGCTCGGGGACGACGACCTGCGCCTCGACCGCGGCCCAGACCGTCTCGGCCAGGGCAGGGTCGCGTCGGCCCTCCGGTTCGCCCAGGATCGCGAGCACGGCACCGGTACCGGCCGCGTGCACCAGCCGGACCGCCTCCGACGCCCCGACGAGGAGACGTCCGGCCACCGCGACCCGTCGCAACCGTTCCTCGAGCACACGCAGCCCGGCCGCCACGGCGGGTGACCCTCGCCCGCGACGCGGGTCGCTCATGATGACGAACAGGTCGGGGTTGGCGAGCCCGAAGGCGATGGTCGCGTCCCATCCCGCGCGGAGCGCCTCGACCGGGTCCGTCCCGTCCGCTCCGGCGGCGTCGACCATCGCGGCCTTCTCGGCGCTGAACACCGTCGTGACGTGCTCGGCGACCGCGTCGAGCAGTCCGTCCTTGTCCCCGAAGAGCCGGTAGATCGTGGGCGCCTGCACTCCTGCTCTTGCGGCGACCGCTCGCGTCGTCACCGCGTCGACACCGCCGTCGTGGAGGAGCTCCGCAGCGCCGACCACGATGCGCTCGCGGACGTCGCGACGGGAGTCGATCGCCGGTGCGGTACTGGTCACGGATCAACGCTAACAGGTGCTTGCTTCCACCGAAAACCAGCGCTACGGTTCTCGTGTTTCCATCGCTAACACGAACGAGGCCACCATGATCACGATCACCGGAGCGACCGGCGCACTCAACGGCGCCACCGCCGACCACCTCCTCGACCACCTCCCGGCATCCCGGCTCACGGTGGTGACACGGGACCCCGCACGCGCCGCGCGGTTCGCCGAGCGCGGCGTGACGGTGCGTCACGGCGACCACGACGACCCGGCAGGCCTGGTCGAGGCCTTCGCCGGCTCGGACCGCCTGCTGCTCGTCTCGTCGAACGACCCGGGAGGGGACACCGTCCGGCAGCACCGGAACGCCGTGCAGGCCGCGGCGAGCGCCGGCGTCGGACACGTCTTCTACACGAGCCACCAGGGCGCGGGAGCGGCGTCCCCGTTCGTGCCGGCACAGCACCACGCCGCCACCGAGGACCTGCTCGCCGAGTCGGGCCTCCGGTGGACCTCGCTCCGGAACGGCTTCTACGCCCACAGCCTGCAGTGGCTGCTGGGGCCGTGGCCGGAGACGGGGACGGTCGCCCTGCCGGCAGACGGACCGGTGTCCTGGACCGCCCGTGAGGACGCAGCCGAGGCGGCCGCCGCCCTGCTGCTGCAGGAGACGCCGGCCGAGGGACCGGTGACCATCACCGCGACCGCGGCACCGACCTTCGGGGAGCTCACGAACCGGCTGGCCGAGCGCGTCGGTCGCGACGTCGGCTTCCGGCTCGTCGACGCGGAACAGTGGGTCGGCGGCGCCGTCGCGGCGGGGCAGGACGATCGCATGGTCCGGTTCCTGCTCGGCATGTACGAGGCAGCGGCCGGAGGGTGGTTCGCGGGGACGGACCCGACGCTCCGGACGCTGCTCGGCCGCGAGCCGAGGTCTGCGGACGACGCACTCGACGCCGTCGTCGCCGGCACGCGCTGAGCGGACGCCGTCGTGCCGGTCGGCCTGCCGCGAGCGCGACGCCCCGGCCGACCGGCCGACCGGCATCAGTGGCGCGACCGCGCGGTGAGCCACTCGTCGAAGGACGGTCCGACCACCTCCGTACCCACGTCCGGCAGGAGCGCACCGTCGCGGAACGCGCGCCCCAGCCGACCGGGGATGCGGAGCGGCAGCGCACGGATGCCGGGAGCGGGCAGCGACTCCGTCATCGCCAGCAGTGTCGTCCGCCGCGGCCCGGCGACCTCGACGCGTCGCTCCCTGCGCTCACCCGAGACGACCTCCGCCACGACGGCGGCCACCGCGGTCAGCGCCACGGGAGCGATCGTCATCGCCGGGACCAGCGCGACGCGACCGACACCGAAACGCTCGGCGTTCTGCTCCGCGAACTCGTGCCACTGCGTCGAGCGCACCACCGACAGTTCGGCACCGGTCGTCGCGGCGGCCCGTTCCTGCGCTGCCTTGCCGGCGAAGTAGCCGTACCCCTGCACCTCCGGACGCTCGCACCCGAGGACCGAGAGCAGGACGTGCCGCGCCCCGACCGCTGCGGCAGCCGAACCGACCGCGGTGGTCGACCGGACGAAGAAGTCGGTGGCTCGTCGGCGGCTCGTCGTGAAGCGACCGGTGGCCTCGACCACCACGTCGGCACCCCGGAGCACAGCCGCGACGTCGTCGCGCAGGACGTCGAACCCCGTCCGCCGCGACGACACCTGCACCGCCCAGCCCCGCGCGGCGATCGCCGCTCCGATCGCTCGACCCGATGTTCCCCCGCCGACGACGACTGCGCGCACGACACCCTCCCGATCGATCCTCTACAGATGTAGAGAACAGTACGATGTCCTGGCCGAGAGGGGAAGCCATTGGGACGACGCGACGACCTCGCCGACGCGGCGGTCCGCCTCGTGGCGCGCGGCGGCGCGCGGTCGCTCACCCACCGCGGCGTCGACACCGAGGCAGGGGTCCCGCCCGGGTCGACGACGTACTACGCGTCGACCCGGCACGCACTGCTCGCGCTGGTGGCGGCGCGGATCACCGAGCAGCTGGCGTCCGACGTCGCCGGACTCCAGCTGCCGGAGGACCCGGACGACGCCTCGGTCGTCGCGGTCGCCACCGGGTTCCTCGACGCACTCGCTGCTCGCGGCGATGCACAGGCCGCCCGGCTCGCGCTCCTCGTCGAACTGCGCGACGACCCCGGACTGCGTGCTCCCCTGACCGGCGCCGACCCGGTGCGTGACGACCTCGTCCGAGCGGCACGGACCCTGCTCGACGGCATCGGCGTCGTGGACCCGGACGGCTCCGCACGGGACCTCGTCGGGATCGTCGACGCCCTGCTGCTCTACCGGGTCGGCGCGGTCGCCGCCGTCGATCCGCACGCGGTGCTCACGGCCTACGTCGCCGGGCTCCCGCGGAGGTGAACCCCGCGGTGGTCAGGCGCCGAGCCCGTCGACCACCGCAGCACGGGCCATCGCGTCGACACCGTCGCCGAGCGCTCCCCTGCTCACCGACCAGAGGGCGGACTCGACCAGCCGTGCCGTGCACCAGGCGGCGATGCGGTCCGGGGACTGGCCGGTCGTGTCCGACAGCACGGCGACCCGGTGCCGGACGGCGCGCAGGGGGTCGCCCGTGCGGAAGGGGTCGTCGACCTGCACGAGCACCGGGCTCAGGTCGTAGGCCGGATCGCCGACCATCGGCTTCGGGTCGATGACGAGCCACGGCGCCCGGACCGCCGCGAGCACGTTGCCGGGGTTCGCGTCCCCGTGCACGACCACCGACCGTGGGGCGCCGCGGGGCAGGGTGCGGAGCAGGTCGGTGCCGCGGCGCACGAGTCCGGGGTCGAAGGGTGGCGCGAGCTCGAGCATCCGGGCATCGGCGAGCGCCGCCCACTCCGCGGCGACGTCGGCGACGGACTCGAACGGGTGGTCGTCCGGGATCCCGGTCGCCCAGAGCCGCGTGAGCAGACCACCCGCGGTGCGCAGGCGCTCCTCGGCCGGCACGTCGTCACGCTGCACGAGGCGGGTGCCGGGGTCGCAGCGCTCGAGCAGCAGCACGAAGGGGTCGTCCGGGTCCACGGCGAGCAGGCGGACCGCCCCGGCGCCGTCCCACCACCCGAGCGCTGCTGCCTCGTGCTCGGCCTCGCGGTGCGGCAGGGACAGCTTGAGGACGGCATCGCCGCCGTCGGGCAGCCGCACTCGGACGACGTGCGAGACGCTGCCGCCCACGTACGGCTCGCCGGGGCGCAGGTCCCAGCGCTCGACCGCGCGGGCGAGCAGACGCGGGACGGACGCACGCCAGTCCTGCTCGGTCGGCCACATGCTCGGAGCGTACCGAGCGCCGGGACAGGGGTGGCGGGGCGGGGGCGATCCGGGCCTCCAGTCCGACCCGTGCAGGGGGCGTCGCCGACGCCGGTCGTCGGCGGCCCTCGGTCGCACGACGTGCCGTCGGCGGCCGTTCCGGGGGTGCCGCGCCCGCCGAACACGAGCGGCACGTCGTGCGACCGGAACGCGGCCGCCGGGCCAGCCCTGGCCGCCGACGCCGACGTCGGGGCACACGCGCCGTCAGCCGGGCGTCACACGCCGCCGGTAGCGTCCGGGCATGGCACCCGACCACGGCAGCACCGACGCCGGCAGCACCGACCGCACCCGGCTCGTCCTCCCGGGGCAGTACGGACCGCTGTTCGACGACGGCGGCCCCGCGCTGGTGGTCGAGGCGCGCGAGTTCTTCACCGCACGACCGATGCACCGGGCGAAGGCACACCTCTGGTTGAGCGCCCTCCGCCACCGGGTGCGGGAGCTCGGCGACCGGGCCGAGCACGTACAGGTCGAGGGTCTCAAGGACGCGCTGGTCGGCCGGGACGACCTCGACGTGGTCGACCCACCCTCCCGCACCCTGCGCGCGCAGGTCCGGCACTGGGGCCGTGGCACCGAGATCCTGCCGAGCCGCGGCTTCATCACCGACGAGGCCGAGTTCGCCGAGTGGGCCGCCGAGCGCACCGGACGCTTCCGGATGGAGACCCACTACGAGCGGGTCCGCCGCCGCGAGGGCTGGCTCATGCACTCGGACGAGCCGATCGGCGGGAAGTTCAGCCTCGACGACCAGAACCGGGAACCACCGCCCAGGGGAGCGACCACGCTCGGGCTGCCCGATCCGTGGTGGCCGACCGAGGACGAGATCGACGACGAGGTCCGCCACGACCTCGACCGCTGGGAACACGACGGCCTCGTCCGCTTCGTCGGCAGGGACGACACCCGCCGCTTCGCCGTGACCGCCGACGAGGCCCGGCAGGCCCTCGACGACTTCGTGCAGGTCCGGCTCGGGGACTTCGGGCCGTTCGAGGACGCCACGCTGACGAACGACTGGACCATGGCGCACTCGCTGCTCAGCGTGCCGATGAACCTCGGCGTGCTCGACCCGTTCGAGGTCGTCGAGGCAGCCCTCACCGCGCACCGCGACCACGACGCCCCGCTCGCGAGCGTCGAGGGCTTCGTCCGCCAGGTCGCGGGCTGGCGCGACTACGTCTGGCACCTCTACTGGTGGTTCGGCGACGACTACGGCGCCGAGGAGAACGCCCTCGGCGCACACGAGCGGCTCCCCCGCTGGTGGCAGGAGCTCGACGCGTCCGAGATCGACGCGGTCTGCCTGTCCACCGCGTTGGAGGGCCTGCACGACCACGGCTGGCTGCACCACGTCCAACGGCTCATGGTGCTCGGCAACTGGGCCCTGCAGCGGGGCTACGACCCGGTCCACCTCACGGAGTGGTTCACCGACGTGTTCGTCGACGGCACCGACTGGGTGATGCCCGCGAACATCATCGGGATGTCGCAGCACGCAGACGGCGGGATGGTCGCGACGAAGCCGTACGCCTCCGGTGGCCGCTACATCGACCGGATGTCGGACCACTGCGGCGGGTGCCGCTACGACCCGACCAAGCGGCTCGGCGAGGACGCGTGTCCCTTCACCGCCGGCTACTGGGCGTTCCTGTCGCGCACCGAGCCCGCGCTGCGGGAGAACAACCGGATGGCGCGGCCACTGCAGCAGATGCGGAAGCTGGCGGACCTCGACGAGGTGGTGGACCAGGAGGCGCGGCGCGGCACGCCCTGACCGGCCCCGCGTCCCGTCCGACGCCGGTCACCACCGCGCACGCAACGCGTGCGCCCGTGGAGCAGCAGACGTCGGGTCACCCCCGTCCACTCGACGGTTGCTGCTCCACCGCGCGAGGGAGGCGCCCGCGTGGAGCGCACCGGTAGGGTCGGCTCGTGGCCAGCAACGACGCATTCGACGACCGCTACGACCTGCGCGAGTTCGCGCCGACGACCGACGCCGAGGGGGCGCCGACGCCGGAGACCGAGGCGTGGATGCGCGCCGTCGGGTTCGGGTTCCACGAAGCCCACCCCGACGCCGAGGGTGCCGCGCGGATGGCGTCGCACTTCCTGGAGGACCAGGAGACGTTCCTCGGCGTGTACCTGCGCGACCCGTTCCCGGGCTCGGTCGACGAGACGTGGCCGGCCGGGACCTTCACCTGGTTCCGCAAGCGCCTGACGTGGGCCGAGGGCGCCGCGATCGACACGCAGGCGATCTCCGCCGTGACGGTCCGACCGACCGAGCGTCGGCGCGGGATCCTCCGCCGCATGATGACGCACGCGCTCGAGCGCGGCATCGCCGAGGGCTACGCCGTCGCGTCCCTCACCGCGTCCGAGGGCACCATCTACCGCCGCTTCGGCTTCGGCTGCGCGATCCGCGAGCGGGCGGTGACCGTCCGCCGCGAGCGGGCACTGCCGCTGCTCGCGCCGACCACCGGCACCGTCGCGGTCGTCACGCCGGAGTGGCTCGCCGAGGGCACCGGGCGCGCCGTGTTCGACCGGTTCGACGCACGCACCCCGGGCTCGATGGTCCGGAACGCCGGCACGTGGCCGATCGTGTTCGGGCTCCGCGACGGCGAGGGCCAGCCCGCGAAGGACGTCCGCGCCGCGGTGCACCGCCCCGACGACTCCGACGAGGTCGACGGCTACGTGACCTGGCGCGTGAAGGAGGGCAAGGGCGACACCGTCCTCGAGATCGTCGACCTGGTCTACGCGAACGATGCCGCGTACCTGTCGCTCTGGGAGTTCCTGCTCTCGATCGACCTGAACGACGTGGTCAAGTACAGCCGCTCGCGGCTCGACGACCCGATCGTCGCGGCCCTCGGCGACAACCGCGCCTACGACGTCGAGCACGAGGAGGACCACGTCTGGCTCCGGGTGCTCGACGTGCCGGCGGTGCTCAGCAGCCGGCCGTACGCGGTCGACGGTTCGGTGACGCTCGCCGTCTCCGACGCGATGGGGTTCGCGTCGGGCGCCTACCGGCTTGACGTCACCGACGGGCAGGGCACGGTGACGCGCCTGTCCGACGGCGCCGACGGCGAGGCCGACCTGCGGCTCGACGTGGCGGACCTCGGCGCGGTGCTCATCGGCTCGGTGTCCCCGGTCACCCTCGCCGCGGCCGGACTCGTGCGTGCGGCGGACCCGACGGCGCCCGCGCTGCTCCGGGCGATGCTCACGCCGGCCCGCACGCCGCACGGGATCACGTACTTCTAGGCGTGCGCCGGGCGCGCCGCCCGCTGCACCACGACCAACCGGAAGCACCTCGCGCCACGGAACCCCATGGCGCGAGGTGCTTCCGGTTGTGCAGCAGCACGCCGCACCACCAAGCGCGCCGACACATGGCGAGCCGACGTTGCGCGTCGCGGGCCCGGGCTGCCGGCCGAGCGGGGACCGGCACCTACGCCCGGCGACGCACCCGTGGGTCGACGAACGCGTAGACGACGTCCACGATCACGTTCGCGGTGACGATGAGCAGCGCCGAGAACACCGTGAAGCCGACGACCACCTGCAGGTCGAGGGTGTGCACCGCGTCGATGAGCAGCGCTCCGAGGCCCTGCATCGAGAACACCTTCTCGGTGATGACCGCGCCGCCGAGCAGCGACCCGAGGTCGAGCCCGAACAGCGTCACCACGGGCAGGATCGCGGTCCGGAGTCCGTGCCGCACGACGACCTGCCGCTCCCGCAGGCCCTTCGCACGCGCGGTCCGGACGAAGTCCTGCGACATCGACTCGAGCATCTCGCCGCGGGTCAGCCGCGCGTAGATGGCCGCGCTGATGAAGGCGAGCACGCACCACGGCAGCACCAGGTGCGTCACCCACCCGACCGGGTCCTCGACGAACGGCACGTAGCCGCTCGTGGGCAGCCAACCGAGGGTGAACCCGAACAGCAGGATCGCGAGCAGCCCGATCAGGTACGCGGGCGAGGACACCCCGGCGACGGCGACCGTCATGACGGCGCGGTCGGCCAGCGTCCCCCGCTTGAGCGCGGACACCGTGCCGCCCGCCACACCGGCGACGAGCCACAGCACGGCCGCCCCGACGGCGATCGACGCGGTCACGGGCAGGCGCGACGCGATGAGGTTCGTGACGCTGTCGTGCAGCTGGAACGAGTACCCGAAGCACGGTGCCGCGCACGTGATCGTGGAGGCTCCGGAACCGAAGGTGCGGCCGGCGAAGATGCCGGCGAGGTACGCCCCGAACTGCGCGAACCACGGCTTGTCGGTGCCGAGGAACGCCTGCACGTCAGCGAGCCGCTCGGGCGTGCACGGCTTGTCGCAGATCGCCCGGGCCGGGTTCGTGGGCAGCAGCATGAACAGCGCGTAGGTGATCGCCGCGACGACGAACAGCACGACGACGGCGCCGAGGATCCGGACGGCCAGGAAGCGGAAGGTGCTCATCGGTCGCCCCCGCGCGGGTCGAGGGCGTCGCGCAGGGCGTCACCGAGCACGTTGAAGGCCAGGGTGATGAGGAACAGTGCGGCTCCGGGGAAGACGAGGTACATCGGATCGGTCTGCACCCAGCCGATCGCATCGCCGATGCTGCGGCCCCACGACGGCGTCGGCGGGTTCACCCCGACGGCCAGGAAGGACAGCGCGGCCTCGGCGCCGATCATCGACGGGATCGAGATGGTCGCGTAGACGGTGATCGTCGCGGCGAGGTTCGGCAGGAGCTGCTTGCGGATGACGTGCCAGCGCCCCGCACCCATCGCGGTCGAGGCGACGACGTAGTTCCGGCTCACGAGCGAGAGCGTCTGCCCGCGCACGACGCGGGCGACGGAGGGCCACCCGAAGAACCCGATCACGAGCACGACGAGCAGCGGCTTCGGGAACGAGGTCGGCACGACCGCGGTGAGCGCGATCATGAAGACCAGGGACGGGAACCCGAAGATCACGTCGACCACGCGCGAGAGCACCCGGTCGTACCAGCCGCCGAGGAACCCGGTGGTGACACCGACGAGCACCCCGATCACGATCGACATCGCGGTCGCGGCGAGCCCGATGCCGAGCGAGGTCCGTGCGCCGTAGGTCACGATCGCGAACAGGTCCCGCCCGGTCAGCGGCTCGACGCCGAACCAGTGCTCGCCGCTCACGCCGCCGGCAGCACCGCGGGGAGCCCCGAAGTCGTTCAGTGCGTCGACGTCGTAGCTGTACGGGTTCCGCCCGGTGGCGGCGGCGATGAGCGGTGCGGCGATCGCCACGACGACGAACACCGCGATGACGATCGCGGCGGCCACGGCCCAGCGGTCCTGACGGACCCGGCGCACCACGGCGCGGAACCCGGTGGTCCGACCGGCCGACGCGGAGACGGGCCGGTCGACGACGTTCGCGGTCACGAGACCACTCCTTCCCAGGCCCGCCAGGCCTCGCGGCGGGCGGCCTGTCGCGCGGGATCGGCGACCGGGGCCGCCGCGAGCAGCATGCGCGTGTAGTCCTGCTGCGGGTGGTCGAGCACAGCGGAGGTCGCGCCGCGCTCGACGATGCGGCCGTCGTGCAGCACGACGACGTCGTCGGCGAGCTGGCGCACGACGGCCAGGTCGTGGCTGATGAGCAGCATGCCGAAGCCGAACTCGTCCTGCAGGTCTGCGAGCAGGTCGAGCACGGCGGCCTGCACGGTGACGTCGAGGGCGCTGGTCGGCTCGTCCGCGATCACCAGGGCCGGTCGGAGCGCCAGTGCCCGGGCGACGGCGACGCGCTGCCGCTGGCCGCCCGACAGCTGGTGCGGGAACCGTTCGGTCCACGACGGGTCGAGCTGCACCGCGGACAGGAGCTCGCGGGCGCGGTCGGCGCGCGAGGCCGGTGTGCCCTCGCCGTGCACGAGCAGCGGTTCGGCGATGCTCCAGCCGATGGTCTGTCGCGGGTTCAGCGACGACGCCGGGTCCTGGAAGACGATGCCCACGCGGCTGCGGAGCTCGCGCAGGCGCTTCCCGCGTGCGGTGCGCAGGTCGTTGCCGTCGACCTCGACCGAGCCGTCCACGACGGGGACGAGTCCGGCGAGCGCGCGGCCGATGGTCGACTTGCCGGACCCCGACTCCCCCACCAGGCCGAGCGTCCGGCCGGCCGTGAGTTCGAGGTCGATCCCGTGCACCGTGGGGTCGCCGCGGCGTGCGTAGCGCACGGCGACGTCGCGCAGGCGCGCGACCGCGGGTGATGGCCGGGAGGCACGAGACCCGGCCCCCGACCCGGCCGCGGCCGACGGTGCGGACGCGGGGTGTGCCTCCAGGGCGGGGACCGCGGCGAGGAGCTCGCGCGTGTAGTCGGCCTCCGGGTGCGCGAAGACGTCGGCGACCGCTCCGTGCTCGACGGAGTCACCGCGGCGCATCACCAGCACCTCGTCGGCGACGTCCGCGACCACACCCATGTCGTGGGTGATGAGCAGGACGGCGAGGTCGCGTTCGCGACCGAGCCGACGCAGCAGGTCGAGGATCCCGGCCTGGACCGTCACGTCGAGTGCGGTCGTCGGCTCGTCGGCGAACAACGCGACGGGGTCTCCCGCGAGCGCCATCGCGATCATCGCCCGCTGGAGCTGCCCGCCGGACAGCTCGTGCGGGTAGGCCTTCCGGATCCGGGCCGGGTCCGGCAGCCCGGCAGCCCGGAGCAGCTCGTCGACGCGGGCGGAGACGCCCGCCCGGTCCAGGTCGGTCGGGTGCGCCCGCACGGCCTCGGCGATCTGCGTGCCGATCGCCAGCACGGGGGTGAACGAGTTCATCGGTTCCTGGAACACGACCCCGATGCCCGCACCACGGACGGCGCGCAGCTCGTCCACGGAGGCGCCGATGAGCTCGGTCCCGCGGAACCGGGCGCTGCCCGACACACGGGCGGAGGGTGGCAGGAGTCCGAGCACGCTCATCGCGCTGACGGACTTGCCCGAACCGGACTCGCCGACGAGCGCGAGCACCCGGCCGGGCGTCAGGGTGAAGGAGACGTCACGGACGACGGGCTCCGCGTCGCCGAACGCGACGCGGAGCCCCTCGACCTCGAGCAGCGGTGCACTCACTGCGAGAGCGAGACCTTGAGGTAGTTCGGGTAGGCCGGGAAGTCCGCGATGCGGAAGTTCTCGACGTTCGACCCGGCCAGGAAGGACTGCTTCGCGTAGATCAGCGGGACGACGGGGGCGTCCTCCATGATCCGCCGGTCCGCCTGCGCCCACAGCTCCTGCGCCTCGGACTGGTCGACCGTGCCGGTCGCCTTCGCGATGAGGGCGTCGACCTCGGGGTTGCTGTACTTCGAGACGTTGTACCCGCCCCCACCGATCTCCGACGAGTCGTAGAGCGGCTGGATGTTGGCGTTCGCGCTCGGGAAGTCCGGCTGCCAGCTCGACAGCGAGAGGTCGAAGTCGGTGCCGTTCGTCGTCGCCTGGGTGAACGAGTCGTAGTCGAGCGGCTTGAGCGTGACCGTGATGCCGGCGCGCTTCAGGCCCGCCTGCAGGGCCTGCGCCTGGGACAGGTAGGTCGGGTCGTTCTGCGTCACCAGCGTGAGCTTCAGGTCCTCGGCACCGGCGTCCTGCAGCAGCGCCTTCGCCTTGTCGACGTCGCCCGTCGCGCCGGTCTCGTACAGGTCGTAGTCCTGGCGTCCGGCGATGCCCGGCGTCACGAGCGTCGACGCGTACTCGCCGGCGAGCGCGCCGCCGGCGGCGATGCGGAACGACTTGCGGTCGACGGCGTACTGCAGCGCCTGGCGGACCTTCAGGTCCTTGAGCGCCCCGCGCTGCGTGTTGATCGCCATGTAGGTGATCGGGCCGGCCTTGCTCGTCGCGAGGCGGTCCTGCGCAGCGGGGTTGGCGCGCACCTGGTTGAGCTCGGCGGCACCGAGGAACTGCGCACCGAACGCGTTCTTCGCGTCACCGTTGTCGGCGATCAGGCTCTGCGTCGTGGTCGACGCGTCCTGGCTCTCCTTGAAGACGATCTTCGACGGACCGGCCGTGCGGATCGCGTCGGTCTTCGCGCTCCACTCCTTGTTCCGGACGAGCGTCACCTGCGAGCCCTGCGTGTTCGACTCGATCTGGTACGGGCCGCTCGACACGGGCTTCGCGTCGTACGCGCCGGTGTCCTTGCCCTCGCCCTCGGGCACGGGCGCGAACGCCGGCATCGACGCGAGCCACGGCCAGTCGCCGTACGGGGCGTCGAGCGTGAAGACGATGGTCTTGTCGTCGGGGGTCTCGATGCTGTCGAGCGTCTTCCCCTCGAACGGGCCCTGGTAGTCGGAGCCGCCGACCAGCAGGGACTTGTGGTAGCTCAGGCCGCCGGTGAGGTTCGGCGCGAAGGACCGCTCGATCCCCCACTTGATGTCCTTCGTGGTGATCGGCGTGCCGTCCTGGAACTTCAGGCCGTCCTTGAGCGTGTAGGTCCAGGTCCTGCCGCCGTTGCTCGACTCACCCGTGGTGGTCGCCAGGTCGGGGACGACCTTCGCGGTCTTCCCGGGCTGGACGTCCCAGGTGGTCAGGCGGCGGGCGACCAGGCCCATCGAGGTGATGCCGAGGCTCTGGCTCGTCGCCGGGTCCCAGTGCAGCGCGGTCTGCGCGGTGAGGATGTCGAGCGTGCCGCCCTTGCTCGTGCCGGTGGACGCGTCGTCCGACGCGCCGCCACCCGAGCAGCCGGTCAGCACGAGGGCTGCGGCGGCGGCGACGGCCGCGGTGATCGTCAAGCGCTTGGGGCGGTGCATGGTGTGCTGCTCCTCGTGGGGGGGGGGTGGGGGTGTCGAGCGCCGCCGACCGGGGGTCCGGTCTGCTGCGGCCCGCGTCGTCGTGGTGGACGGGGTGTCCGTCCCGGTTCGGGTGGCCGGGCGGTCCATGGTGGCACCGGTCGGTGCGCGGACCCGAACGCTCGCGTGGTCCGGACGACATGCGACGCAACATTGCACGACGCAACAGCACAACGCCTGCGGCTCGAGCGTATTCCCGCGGCGGGCAGGGCGTCCGGTCACGCGCGACGGACGGCGACGACGGACACCGGTCGGGAGGCGCGGCGCGGCCCCGTCAGGCCGTGACCGTCGTCCTCGCGGCGCGTCCGGCGATCGCTCCGACCCCGAGCGCCGAGCCGAGGAACACGACGGCGAGGATCGCCCAGCCGGCGGTCCCG
Organism: Curtobacterium sp. P97; assembly: GCF_023712445.1. Classification (NCBI taxonomy): domain Bacteria; kingdom Bacillati; phylum Actinomycetota; class Actinomycetes; order Micrococcales; family Microbacteriaceae; genus Curtobacterium; species Curtobacterium sp. P97. The sequence goes on from NZ_JAMAYF010000018.1 coordinate 33,149, forward strand.
AGGTCGACGGCGGTGAGGGTCACCACGGTGGGCGCGATCATCGCTGCGACCGCGTACCCGGTGCCGTACACGCCCTGGTACGCACCGATCCGGTCCGCCGGTGCGAGCTCGAAGCTCAGCGCCCACCCGGCCGCACTCGACGTGATCTCCGCGAGCGAGTGCGCGACGGCCGCGAGGACGAGCACGGCGGTCGCGGTCGCAGCCGGCACCCAGTCGTCCCCGCGGACCCACCCGGCGGCGGCCCACAGGCCGCACGCCACCGCCATGACCCACCCCGCGTGCCGCATCACCCGGGCCGCTCCCGCGACGGTGTCCGTCCCGCGGCTCAGCCGGACCTGCAGCAGGACGACGATCACCGTGTTCACGAGCAGCAGCGGCGAGACGAGCACGTCCGGGGCGACGGTGTGCTGCACGACCCAGATCGGCACCCCGACCTCGAACAGGCCGAACTGCATGCCGAACAGTCCCGTCAGGGCGGTGACGGCGAGGAACCGCACGTCGCGGTAGGGGCTCCGGCCGGCGGGTTCCCGACGCACGATCGTGCCGGTGTCCGTGCGGTCCGCGGGGGCCGCGTCGACGCGCGCCGCCGACAGACCCGCGACGAGGACCGCCGACGCCAGGAACAGCGCGCCGGAGAGCACCATCGTCACGCGGTAGGCCTCGCCGGTGCCGATCGCGAGCGGGACCGCGGCGAGCGCGGTGCCCACGCCGATGCCGACGTTCGTGACCGTGCGCATGGTCGCCCGGACGCGGACCCGCTCGGTGCCCGGGAACGCCCGGCCGACCACAGCGCTCCGGACGGCGCTGCCGCCCTGCTGCGCGAGGGTCACGACGGACGCCGTCACGACGAGCGTCAGCAGGTCGTGGACGAGCACGTAGCTGATGAGCGCGAGCCCCTGCACCAGGTGCAGCCACACGAGCATCCGTCGCGCGCTGAACCGGTCCGCGAGGTGCCCGAACACGAGCGACGCGGCGACGCCGACCGCGCCGGCGACCGTGAGGCCGAGACCGACCGCGACGGCCGGGAGCCCGACGATCGTGATGAGGTACAGCGAGGTGAGCGTGAAGAAGGCACCGCGCCCGAGGGTGTCCACCAACGTGACCGTGAGCAGGCGTCGGAGCGTCGGGTCCTGTCGGACCAGGGTGCGGATCGGGACCGGTTGCGCCGTGGTGCTCACGGTCCTGTTCTCGCAGCAGCGCGGTGCTGACCAGAACGGATGTAGCGTCAGGCTTCATGATCCGCTACCGGCTCGAGCCCTCCGACGTCTCGGCGGTGCGGTTCGGCATCTCGCCGCTGTCGGAGCTCGGCCTCGGGCTGCGCGCCTTCCGAGCACCGGAGCGGTACCCCTTGCAGCGGCCGTGGCTCGAGCGCATCGCCGGCGTGCTGCCCGTCCTCGACCGCCCCGTCCTCGCCGGCCTGGTCGACGAGCGCCGGTGGGTCGCGGACTTCGTCAACCCTCGCCCGGAGTCCCCGCTGGGGTCGTTCGACGACGAGCTCCGTGCCCTCGGCCGGATCTCCCCCTCCCGGCTCCGGACCGACCTCGAGCGGGTGCACGCCACCGTGCCGGACGTGTTCGTCGGGCGCCACGAGGACGTCGTCGACCGGCTCGTCCGGGCGCTCGCCACGACGTGGGAGCTCTGCTTCGCACCGTACTGGCCGCGGATGCGCCGCGTGCTGCAGGCCGACGTGACGCACCGCGGCCGGATCGCCGCGCACGAGGGCGTCGGCGCGGTGCTCGGCGGGCTGTCCGAGTCGGTGCGCTTCGACGGCCGACACGTCGACGTCCGGTTGAGCAGCCCGATCGCGCGCGACCGCCCGGTGCAGGGCGAGGGACTGACGCTCGTCCCGTCGGTGTTCGTCGTCCGCGCGTCGACGCCGATCGACGACGACATGCCCCCGACCGTCATGTACCCGGCGCGGGGGCAGGGCGCGATGTGGTCGACCGCGTCGCACCCCGACGCCGGTGCCGTCCGCGACCTGCTCGGGGGCACGCGGGCCGCGCTCCTCGACGCGCTCGGCGAGCCCGCGTCGTCGACCGACCTCGCGATGCGGTTCGGCGTCTCCACCTCGGCCGTCAACCAGCACCTGCGGGTGATGGAACGGGGCGGGCTGCTCAACCGGACGCGGTACGGCCGCGCGGTGCTGTACTACCGCAGCACCGTCGGCGACGCGCTCGTCCGACGGGAGTGAGCACGTCGCCGCCGGGCGTGTCAGCGATCGAACAGCCCACCGAGGAAGTCGTTGCCGAGGTTCGACGCCTGCTCCCCCAGACCGGACGCCTGCTCACCGAGGCCGGACGCCTGCTCGCCCAGTCCGCCCAGGAACTGCTCGCCCTCGGCCGCGAAGCCCTCGACGCCGCCGCCCAGGTCCGCGAGACCGAGGTCGCCCATGCCCGAGGCGATGCCCTCGAAGTCGACACCGAGGTCGGCCGCGCCGGCCAGCACGGGTGCCGCTGCTGCGCTCACCACCGCTCCTCCGGCGACCGCCACCGCGAGACCACCGAGCGCCACCGCACCGGCACCGACGGCAGCACCGCCGGCGAAGGCACCACCCCTGCCGCTGCCCGGTCGCCCGGAGCCGCCGAGCACGCGGCGGATGAGCCCGGGTCGGGACATCTCGCCGCGGGTCATCGCCCGCGCCATGCCGCCGGACGAGTCGTCCCGCAGGTGCTCGTGCGGCGGGAGCTCCGAGTTCAGCCGGTCCCGCACCTGCTGCCGCTGCGCCGGGGTGAGCCGCGCGAAGGCGTCGTGGTGCACCTGCTCGATCTGGTCCGGGCTCGCCGTCCGCAGCAGGTAGTCGTACTTCGCCAGGGCGATCTTGTCCGCGTCGGCGTGCCCGCCGTGCGCCTGCGGCTGCCCCGGGTGCTGCTCGGGCCGCCCGTACTGCTGCTGCGGCTGCCCGTACTGCTGCTGTCCCGGCTGCTGCTGTCCCGGCTGCTGCTGTCCCGGCTGCGGCTGTCGCGACCGGTCGTCGCCCGTCAGCTTGTCCGCGGCAGTCCGGACGATGTCACGCCAGTCGGTCCCGCCCCCGGTGCCGTGCGGGTTCTGCTGGTGGCCGGCTGCGGCGTTCCCCTGCGCGCGCTGCTTCTGCATCTGCTTGTCGATGACCTTCGAGGCCATGCCGAGGATCCGGTTGAGGTTCGCCATGCCCCAACCTTTGTGATCACACATGAGAGCACTCAGCGACCGAGCAGTGCGCCACCCGCCGATCAGGTCCGAGAGCGCTGGGAGCGACGGAGCGGCCGGCACGTCCGACCGCGGAACACAGCGACAGCCACTCCGATCCGGTGGTACATCACCGGACGGTTCGGAAGGGTGTCCTCGGCCGTGCACCCGCCGGAGCGCGGCCAGGTGGACGTGCGAGGCCCGGATCTGCAGGAACAGATCCGGGCCTCAGTTCGCCTTCCGAGTGGAAAGCCAGGGATGCAAACCCATCCCCGAGCTCAGCGCTCGGACCGATGGTAGCCGAGCCCGCTCGGCTTCGCATCCCTGGCTCGACGCTCTTCGTGTCCGCCGGCGACGACACCAGGAGGTCCTCGATGTCGCGAGACGACGACGGCCGGAACAGGCGTCACGCGCTCTGGCTGGGGATCGCGAGCTTGCTCGTGAACACCACCAGACTGCTGGTCGACCTGCTCCGCAAGGGCTGAGGATGCGGGTGCCCCTCGCCGCCACCAGCGGCGAGGGGCACCCCGTCGGTCAGGACCGCAGGCGCGTCAGGACGGCAGGCGCGTCAGGACAGCAGGCGCGCCAGGAACGCGTTGCGGAACCGCCCGGTCGGGTCGAGGTCCCGCGCGAGCGCCGCGAAGTCGTCGAGGCGCGGGTACGCCTCGCGCAGGCGTTCGACGCTCGCGGCGGAGACCTTCCCCCAGTGCGGGCGGGGATCGAAGGGCGCGAGGACCTCCTCGATCCGCTCGACCGCGGCAGCCACGGCCTCGGCGTCCCGTCGGAAGGTGAAGTGCAGCCCGACCGACTGCCGTCCCGACGAGGGCGCCAGCCATGCCGTGTCGGCGGCGATCGTCCGGACCTCGGCCGCGATGAGCAGCGGCGCGAAGAGCGGCTCGAGCGGGCGCAGCGCATCGAGCGCGGCGACGGCGTGCTCTGCGGGGACCAGGTACTCCGCCTGGATCTCGGCACCGGTGGACGGCTCGAAGGTCGACCGGAAGTGCGGCAGCCGCTCGGCCCACGGCCCGGGGACCCCGCCCTGCTCGGTGACGCTCGCGGCGTCGTTCTCCCCCGGGTGCACGGGCCCGTCCGCCCGACGGGCACCGAGCGCGACGAGGTCGACCGACGGTGCAGGTTCGTCGACGCGGTGCTTCGTCCAGACCTGTCGGGCACCGCGGTCGTCGAACGAGGTGAACAAGGACACCGAGTACGCGTCCGACACCACCCGGTCGAAGTGCTCGAGGACGGCGTCCCACGGCAGGTCGAGGTGCACGGTCGTGGCCACCTGGAACGTCGGCTCGATCGCGAGCTCGACCGCGGTGACGACGCCGAGCGCACCGAGTGCCACCCGGTGCGCGTCGAGGGCGCCGTCCGGCGACGACGCGTCGACCCGGACGACGTCGCCGGAGGCCCGGACGACCTCGAGCCCGACCACCGCCTGCGCGAGCGACGGGTTGCGGACGCCGGAGCCGTGCGTGCCGGTGGCGACCGCGCCGGCGACCGAGATGTGCGGCAGGGAGGCGAGGTTCGCGAGGGCCCAGCCACGAGCCTCCAGGCCGGCCGCCACCTGAGCGTGCGTCATGCCGGCGGCGACCCGCACCACGCGCCGGTCGGCGTCGACCTCGAGCACCGGCGGGAGGCCGGCGAGCGTGACCTGGACGGCGTCGGTGTCGGCGATCTCGTTGAACGAGTGCGTCGAGCCGAGCGCCGTCAGGCGCGGTGTGGCCGCGACGAGCTGCCGGAGCGCCGCCACCGAGGTGGGGCGGTCGAGCGCGGAGGCGCGGTAGGTGACGTTCCCCGCCCAGTTGGTGCGCGTCGTCGCGGCCACGGTCACGGTCCTAGAACCCGCGGTCGAGACGGTGCCACGCCTGCTGCAGGCGGAGCTCGTCGCGGAACCCGCGAGCCGTGGTGTGCTCGTCGATGACCAGGAACTCGGTGCCGACCATGGTCGCGAGGTCCTCGACGACCTGCAGGCCGACGGCCGTCGTCATGACGGTGTGGTGCGCGGCGCCGGCGGTGAGCCAAGCCTCCGCGGCGACCGGGAACGACGGACGCGGCTCCCAGACGGCACGGCCGACCGGCAGGTTCGGCAGCGCCTCGGTCGGCGGGACGACGTCGACGACGTTCGCGGTGAGCCGGAAGCCGTCGCGCGTGTCGGACAGGGCGACCACGACGGCCTCGCCGGCGTCCGCGGTGAAGACCAGGCGCACCGGGTCGTCCTTGCCGCCGATGCCGAGCGGGTGGATCTCGAGCGTCGGCGTCGCGGTGGTGAGCGTCGGCGAGACCTCGAGCATGTGCGCGCCGAGGATCTTCTCGGCACCCGGGGTGAGGTCGTACGTGTAGTCCTCCATGAGGGAGGCACCGCCGGGCAGGCCCGCACCGGCGACGTTCATCGCGCGGACGAGGACGGCGGTCTTCCAGTCGCCCTCGGCGCCGAAGCCGTAGCCGTCGGCCATGAGCCGCTGCACCGCGAGGCCGGGCAGCTGCTTGAGCGTGCCGAGGTCCTCGAAGTTCGTCGTGAACGCAGCGGAGCCGTTCTGCTCCAGGAGTGCACGGAGGCCGAGCTCGATCGCGGCGCCGTCGCGGAGCGCCTGGTGACGGTCACCGCCGTCGCGCCGCAGCGACGCGTCGACGTCGTAGTCGCGCTCGTAGACGGCGACGAGCTCGTCGACCGCTGCCGTGTCGGCCTCGGCCTCGGCCACCGCTGCGGCCAGCTCGTTCACGGCCCAGGTGTTCACCTGCACGCCGAGCTCGATCTCCGCCTCGGTCTTGTCGCCCTCGGTGACGGCGACGTAGCGCATGTTGTCGCCGAAGCGCGTCAGCTTCAGCTCGCGGACGGCCGCCGCACCGGCCGCGGCGCGCGTCCAGTCCTCCACCCGCGAGACCACGCGCGGGTCGGACACGTGCCCGACGGCGGTCGCGTGCCGGACGCCGAGGCGGGCCAGCGCGTAGCCGAACTCGCGGTCGCCGTGCGCGGCCTGGTTGAGGTTCATGAAGTCGAAGTCGATGTCGCCCCACGGCAGCGCGACGTTCGCCTGGGTGTGCAGGTGCAGCAGCGGCTTCGTGAGCGCCTGCAGGCCACCGATCCACATCTTGGCCGGGCTGAACGTGTGCATCCACGTCGTCACACCGATGACCTTGTCGTCGGCGCTCGCCTCGATGAGCGCGCGACGGATGCCGTCGGCGTCCTTGAGCACCGGCTTCCACACGAGCTTCACGGGCAGTGCACCCGCGAGCTCCGCGTGCACGGCCTTGCTCTGCTCCTCGACCTGGCGCAGGGTCTCCTCGCCGTACAGGCCCTGCGACCCGGTGAGGAACCAGACCTCGTAGCTGTCGAGGGTGGCCTGGGGGTTCACCTGCGTCATCGCATGGCTCCTTCGGGGTTCTGTCCGTAGACGTTCTGGTAGCGATCGAAGAGTCGATCGATGTCGTCGGGGGCGATCGGCACGAGCTCCCCGCCCTGCTTCGCGATGTGCACGGTGCGTGCGACGTCCTCGCACATCACCGCCGCCTTCACGGCGTCCTTCGCGTCCTTGCCGATCGTGAAGACGCCGTGGTTCTGCATGAGCACGGCGCGGCTCCGGTGACCGGCGAGGGTGTCGACGATGCCGCGGCCGATGGAGTCGTCGCCGATGATCGCGAACGGGCCGACCGGGATCGGACCGCCGAACTCGTCCGCCATCGCGGTGATCACACAGGGGATCTCCTCGGCGCGGGCGGCCCATGCCGTGGCGTACGTCGAGTGGGTGTGCACGACGCCGCCCACCTCGGGCATGTTCCGGTAGACGAAGGCGTGCGCGGCGGTGTCGGACGACGGGCCGTGCGCGTTGCCCCACCCGTCGGCGGGCAGCCCGTCGAGGGTGCAGACCACCTGGTTCTCCGGGGTGAGGTCGTCGCTGGAGACCCCGCTCGGCTTGATGACGAACAGGTCGGTGCCCGGCACGCGCTCGGAGACGTTGCCGCCCGTCCAGATGACGAGGCCGTAGCGGACGAGCTCGCCGTGCAGGGACGCGACGCGCTCCCGCGCCGCGGCGACGGCTGCCCTCGTCTCGTCCGTGATCGGTCCGGTCATGCGGCTGACTCCTTCTCGGTCTGGAGGCGCGCCTCGACCACGTCGGTCGGCTCGCCCTGGTCGGTCGGTGCGGGCTGCCCCGTCGGTGCGGTCTGGTCCGTCGGTGCGGCCTGGTCGTTCGCCACGCCGGGGCGGGTCGCGGCGGCGGCGACGTCCTGCACGGGGAGGGCCGCGCGGTACCGGGCCAGGTAGTCCTGGAAGCCCGCGACGTCGCGGTCCTCGGGCTCGGCGACGTGGACCGCGTCGCCGCGGAACACCGTGTCGGCGAGGAAGTCCTCCAGCGGGCGGTCGGTGTGCTCCAGGTACGCCGCGAGCACCGCGATGCCCCAGGCGCCACCCTCGCCCGCGGTCTCCTCGAGGGCGACCGGCACGCGGAGCGCTGCGGCGAGCAGGCGCTGCGGGGCACCCGGCGTGCGGAAGAGGCCGCCGTGCGCGGTCATCCGGTCGACGGCGACCTCCTCGCCGTGCAGGACGTCCATGCCGATCGCGAGGGTCGCGAAGGCACCGTGCACCTCGGAGCGGACGAGGTTGCCGAGCGTGAAGCGGGCACCGGGGGTGCGCAGCAGCAGCGGTCGGCCGTCCTCGACGTGCGTGACCGGCTCGCCGGCCAGGTAGTTGAAGGAGAGCAGCCCGCCGGCGTCCGGGTCCGCGTCGGCGGCCTCGGCCAGCAGGGTGGCGTAGACGTCGTCGACGGGGACCGACGCGCTGCCGGTCCGTTCGCTCGTGGCCTCGGCGAACCGGCCGAAGACACGGGCCCAGGCGGCGATCTCGCTCGCACCGTTGTTGCAGTGCACCATCGCGACCGCGTCACCGGCCGGGGTCGTGACGACGTCGAGCTCCTCGTGCGGGGTCCGGAGCGCCCGCTCGAGCACGACCATCGCGAAGATGCTCGTGCCGACGCTGACGTTGCCGGTGCGCGGGGCGACGGCGTTCGTGGCCACCATGCCCGTGCCGGCGTCGCCCTCGGGCGGGCAGAACGGGACGCCGGGCTGCAGCGTGCCGGTGGGGTCGAGCCACGTGGCTCCCTCGGGGGTGAGCGCGCCCGCGTCCTCACCCGCGACGAGCACCTCGGGGAGCAGGGCGCGGAGGTCCGGGACGCGGTCGCCGAGCAGGTCCTGCGTGGCGGCGAGCATCGACGCGTCGTAGTCGCGGCGACCGGGCTCCCCCGGGGCGCTCTCGACCGGGCCGGACTCGATCGGGAACATGCCGCTCGCGTCGCCGACGCCGAGGACGTCGCGGCCCGTGAGCATGCGGTGCACGTACCCGGCGAGCGTCGTGACGCCGGCCAGCTGGGCGACGTGCGACTCGTCGTCGAGCACGGCCTGGTACAGGTGCGCGACCGACCAGCGTTGCGGGACGTTGAAGTCGAGCGCGGCGCTCAGCTGCTCGGCGGCCGGACCGGTCGAGGTGTTGCGCCAGGTGCGGAACGGGACGAGGAGCTCGCCGTCCTCGTCGAACGCCAGGTAGCCGTGCATCATCGCCGAGACGCCCGCCGCGCGGAAGGCCGTCGGGCGGACGCCGAACTGCCGCTCGACGTCGGCGACCAGGTCGGCGTAGGCCGCGCGGACACCGGTCTCGACGGCGACCAGCGGGTAGGTCCACCGCCCGTCGACGTACTCGTTCTCCCACTCGTGGGAGCCGCTCGCGATCGGTCGGAGCTGCTCGTCGACGAGCACGGCCTTGATCCGGGTGGAGCCGAGCTCGATGCCGAGTGTCGTGCGGCCGTCCTCGACCTGCTGCCGGCGGTCGTCGCTCATGTGTCCTCCCGAGACCTCGTCGTCCTGCGTGAGCGCTCACATCCTGGCACGTGAGCGCTCACGCCTGCAACGCATCGGCGCGCCGCCCTGCTCGCGCGCGCCGGGCTCCCGCCCGCTCCCGCCCGCTCCTCCCGCTGCTCCCCCCCGCCGAGCGGGCACGATCCGTCACGCTCGGCATCCCGCGCCGACACATCCCACCCACTCGGCGGCGACCCCGCGGCAGGTCGTGCCCGCTCGCGCAGCCGGGCTGCTCTCTCCACCGAGCCGTACCGAGCCCCACCGAGCCGTACCGAGCCCCACCGAGCCCCACCGAGCGGGCACGATCCGTCACCCTCGGCCCCCCTCGCCGACACATCTCGCCCGCTCGGCGGCATCCCCGCGGCAGGTCGTGCCCGCTCGGCGGCAACCCCGCGGCAGGTCGTGCCCGCTCGGCGGCACGCCCGCGGCAGGTCGTGCCCGCTCGCGCAGCCGGGCACCCCCGCCCGCCGCCCGCCGCCCGGCGCCCGGCGCCCGGCGCCCGGCGCCGGACTACGCGCCGAGGGTGCTCTCGCGGACGACGAGCGACGGGGTGACGGCCGTCGAGACCGGACTCCCGCCGGACACGAGCTCGAGCAGCGCCCGGCCCGCGATGCGACCGAGCTCGTCGAGCCGCATGTCGACGGTGGTCAGCGGAGGCCGCGACGCGAGCGCCACCACGTCCCAGTCGTCGTACCCGGTCACGGCGACGTCCCCCGGCACCGACCGCCCGGTCTCCCGCAGTCGGTCGCACACGCCACGGGCGATCTGGTCGTTCCCGCACAGCACCGCGTCCACCGCGGACGGCTCCCGGTCCAGCAGGTCGACGGCCTGCCGCCCCCAGCGCTCGGACCACTCCCCGCGCATCGGAGCGCCCACCATCCGGTCACCGAGCACCGGGGCAGCCCCGCGCGCCCGGTCGACCGCCGACCGCGCGTCCTGCGGGCCCGTGACGACGGCGACCCGCTGCCGCCCGAGTCCGACCAGGTGCGCCGCTGCAGCAGCAGCGCCGGCGGGGTCGTCGAGCGTGATCGAGACGTCCGCGGGGTCGGTGGACGGGGTCAGCGCGTAGACGACGGGCACCGGGACCGGCACCTCGATCGGCGGCCGGGCATCGGCGGAGCGGCCGGTGACGATGATGCCGTCGACGCCGCGGGCGACGAGCGACCGGAGGTAGTGGGCCTCGCGCACGTGGTCGTCGCGGGTGTCGGCGACCAGGACCATCACCTCGCCGGCGGACAGGGCGTCCTCGGCCCCGAGCAGCACCGGCATCGTGAACCGTCCGAACGAGTCGGTCGTCACCATGCCGACCGTCCACGTCCGACCGGAGGACAGCGCACGGGCACGTGCGTCGCCGACGAACCCGAGCTTCTCCGCCGCGTCCTTGACCCGCGCCCGGGTCTCGTCGCGCAGCTGCCCGGTGTCGTTCAGCGCCTTCGACGCCGTCCCGATGGACACCCCGGCGAGCGCTGCGACGTCGCTGATGCGAGCGAGTCGGGCTCTGCGGTCCGTGGCCACGGCAACGTCCTTTCCGGCAGGGGCCCGGACGACCGAGCCCGCGCCGATCCTAGGCGACTGCGCTCTTGTGCTGCCGCACCACCTGTCGTACGGTCGTCCCGGAAAGCGCTTTCCGCACGGACGGCCGCCAGTCAGACGCAAGGAGGCGCCATGACCACCACGACCGGAACCCCGACGGCCACCCCCGCGACGGGACGCGGGGCGCGGACCGCGACCCCGGTCCTCCCGACCGCAGGTGCGCACCTGGCGTCCCGCCCGCTCCCCGCCGGCGATGCGCGCATCACCGGGGGCTTCTGGGCGCTGCGACAGGACCGCAACGGTCGCGATGCCGTCCGCAGCGGGTACGAGCGCCTCCGCGACGCAGGGAACTTCCGGAACCTGCGCATCGCCGCGGGCGACGAGCAGGGCGAGGCGGTCGGGCCGATCTTCATGGACTCCGACGTGACGAAGTGGCTCGAGGCCGTTGCGTGGGAGTACGGCCGGGCCCCGGCCGACGACCTGCTCGAGCTGCAGCGCGAGGTGACGGCGCTCTACGCCAGGGCGCAGGCGGAGGACGGCTACCTCGACTCGGTGCAGCAGGTCCGGGGCGGGGGCGAGCGGTACGTCGACCTGAAGTGGAGCCACGAGATGTACTGCGCCGGGCACCTGTACCAGGCCGCGGTCGCGCAGCACCGCGCCACGGGTGACACCGGCCTGCTCGAGGTGGCCGTGCGGAACGCCGACCACCTCGTCCGGACGTTCGGCCCGGGTGACGACCGCACCCAGGACGTCGACGGCCACCCCGTCGTCGAGATGGGGCTCGTCGAGCTGTACCGCGAGACCGGCACCCGCGCCTACCTCGACCTGGCGCACTGGTTCGTCGACGCCCGCGGGCGCGGCATCATCGAGCGCGCCGGCGGCGAGCCGACGTACTTCTCCGACCGGGTCCCCGTCCGCGAGGCCACCACCGTCGAGGGCCACGCCGTCCGCGCCGTCTACCTGGCCGCCGGTGCCGTGGACGTCGCGATCGAGACCGGCGACACCGAGCTCCTCACGGCGAGCGAGCGCCAGTTCGCGGACATGACGGCCACGAAGGCGTTCATCACCGGCGGCCTCGGCGCCCGCTGGGACTGGGAGGCGTTCGGCGACCCGTACGAGCTCCCGACGGACCGCGGCTACGCGGAGACGTGCGCGGCCATCGGCGGCATCCAGTGGGCGTGGCGGCTGCTGCTCGCGACGGGGAAGCCCGTGTACGCCGACGCGATCGAGCGCCTGCTCTACAACGCGTTCCTGCCCGGCGTGAGCCTCGCCGGCACCGAGTACTTCTACGTCAACCCGCTGCAGCACCGCGACGGCGCGCACCAGGACGAGAACCGCTCCCCCGCCCACGGACGTCGCGGCTGGTTCGACTGCGCCTGCTGCCCGCCGAACATCATGCGCACGTTCGCGAGCCTCGACGGGTACCTGGCGACGGCGACCGACGGCGGCCTGCAGGTCCACCAGTACGCGGACGCCGACCTCGGCCCCGTCCGCGTCGCGACCGGCTACCCGCACGACGGCCGCGTGGTCGTCACGGTGACCGAGGACGGCCCCCTGGCGCTCGGACTCCGCATCCCGGCGTGGTCGGACACCACCACCGTGACCACCCCCGACGGCACCGCGACCCCGGAGCCCGGCACCCTGCACGTGGTCGAGCGCGCGTGGACGGCCGGTGACACCGTCGAGCTCGCCTTCGACACGACGCCGCACCGCTACGTGGCGGATCCCCGCATCGACGCGGCACGGGGCCAGGTGGCGATCGAGCGCGGGCCGCTCGTCTACGCCGTCGAGCAGGCGGACCAGCAGGGCTTCACGGTCGACGACCTGACGGTCGACGCGAGCGCGCCGGTCACCGAGGAGCGCCGCGACGACCTGCTCGACGGCGTCGTCACGCTGCGCGTCGCCGGGCACGCTCCGGCGCGGCACGAGCAGGCGGCGTGGCCGTACCGACGGCTGGAGCGGACGGGAGGCGCGACGCACCCCGCCGACGCCACCCCCGTGACCGAAGCGGCCGGCTCCGCGACCGCGGCCGGTCCCGCCGGGGCGACCCCCGTCACCGACGCGGCCGGCTCCGCGACCACGGCCGGTCCCGCCGACGCGACCACCGGCCTCCAGGCCGTCACCGCGACCGCCGTGCCGTACTACGCCTGGGCGAACCGCGGCCCCGCACCGATGCGCGTCTGGCTGCCGCTCGCCCACTGAGCGCGGCACCGCCCAGGTCGCACGACCTGCCCGCCGGCCGCGCGACGGCCCCCACGGCGGGC